>JAFASD010000307.1 GCA_019244945.1 Acidobacteriaceae bacterium
CGATCTCGCTAGTGATGCTGGAGAGCGTCGATTCAACACTGACGCGTGCATCCGTATTGGCCGGCAAACGAAGGGTGACGCCGCCGTGAGTGGTTTCGGCATTCACCGGGTTGGCATGAAACTCCGTCAACGCCAGCATGATGTGACCGTTCACCGTGGAAGTCCGTATGGCTTGGTTATCGCGTGGTTTCTCAATCGTGACATCGATAGACCCGTTGGTAGACCGCGCATCGACGGCACCCTCCCGAACTCGGCCGTTGATGCTTCCGTTGGTTGTCTCGGCTCTCTCGATTCCTGTGCACTCCTCGAACTGAACAGATCCATTCGTCGTCTGGATGCGATAGTCACCACTATCCCGGGCCATGGAAATGCGCCCGTTTGTGCTCTCGACGTGCCCTCCGCCTTGCAGATCCTCTGCAGAAACCGAGCCGTTGGTAGTTTGGACTCGTCCGAGCGTGATCTCCCGAGGCACTCGGATGGTGTACCGCGCTCCATAGGATCCATGTAAGAAATTGCCCGGCGATTCGGTGACGATAGAAGCCGTATTTCCGCTCACATCCACCTTGATGTGAACATCGCGTAGCCGATCCTCGCTCGATGCAAACTTCGTGCCGGAGACATCAATGGTATTGCGGTCCCACCCGGTAATCTCAACCGAGCCGTTCGTGTTATTCAGGTCCAGGCGTCCACCGGATTGCAGGGGGTACGAATAATGAAAATCCTCTTTGGCGCGTTCGAAATCTCCGAAATCATCGCAGCTCGACAATACGTAGGCGCCAAGAAGGACGGCTCCCAACCACATGATTTTCATCTGTTTTCTCCAGGGCTAGTCAAGCGCTTCGAAACGAGACTACGCATTCAGGCGGGCGGTTGTTCCATGTTACGCTTTAACCTTCCCGCCTGATCGCGATGAAAAAGTTATTAGCCTTGAACCGCGGCGAGATCGCCATCCGCATTTTGAGAGCGGCCAACGAGCTCAGCCTCCGCACGGTTGCGGTTTACTCCCAGGAAGATCGGTTGAGTCTGCACCGCTTCAAGGCTGACGAAGCGTATCTGATCGGCCAAGGCAAAGGACCTGTTCAGGCATACCTCGATGTGGACGCAATTGTCGCACTCGCGCGCGAGAAAGAAGTGGACGCCATCCATCCCGGATACGGATTCCTTTCGGAGAATCCAGCCTTGCCCCGTGCTTGCGAGCGCTCCGGCATCATTTTTGTAGGCCCCAGCGCCGAAATTTTAGAAGCGCTCGGAGACAAGACGGCCGCCCGTAAGCTTGCGCAGGCATCCGGGATTCGGGTCGTTCCCGGAACGGAGGAGCCGCTCGATCCCAACAGCTCTGATGCTGAAACAATCGCGGCGCGAATCGGTTTTCCTCTAATCGTGAAAGCCGCGTTCGGCGGTGGCGGGCGTGGCATGCGAGTTGTCGATTCACCCGCGGATCTGAGAACAAAATTGGCGGAGGCAAGTGGGGAGGCGGCAGCGGCTTTCGGCAACAATGCCGTGTTTCTGGAACGCTACATTCGCCGCGCGAAGCACGTCGAGATTCAGATCATCGGCGACACACACGGCAACGTTCTGCACCTGCATGAGCGCGATTGCTCGGTTCAGCGCCGCCATCAAAAAGTGGTCGAGATTGCGCCCGCCATTGGGCTACCGACGAAAGTTCGCACCGAATTAGCCGAAGCGGCCGTCGCGCTTGCCCGGACTACTCATTACTACAACGCCGGAACTGTCGAATTTCTGGTCGATGCTGAAACCCACGAGTGGTTCTTCATCGAAGTGAATCCGCGAGTGCAGGTCGAACATACGGTTACCGAAATGATCACCGGAATCGATATCGTTCGGACGCAGATACAAATTGCGCAGGGCTTCAACCTGCACGGCGAGGAAATCGGCTTGCCCAGGCAGCACGAAATTCCCCTGCATGGGACCGCGCTCCAATGCCGCGTCACGACCGAAGATCCGTCCAATAATTTCGTTCCGGATTACGGCAAGATCCACACTTACCGGTCGCCCGCAGGATTCGGGATTCGCCTGGATGGCGCATCCGCCTATGGCGGCGCGGTCATCTCTCCGTTTTACGATTCGCTGCTCGTGAAAGTCACGGCATGGGGCATTAATTTCAAACAAGCATGCCAGCGGATGGATCGAGCGTTACGTGAATTTCGCATTCGGGGCGTAAAGACCAACATTCAGTTTTTGGAAAACGTCGTCAACCACCCTACATTCCAGGCGGGTGAAGTAACCACGTCCTTTCTGGATCAAACGCCGGAGCTATTTCAGTTTGAAGAGCGGCGCGATCGCGCAACGAAGCTGCTCACTTACTTGGCTGATGTGATCGTAAACGGCAACCCGGAAGTCGCCAACAAACCGAAGCCGACAGTCATTCGCGACGCCCCTGTTCCGCAATCCGCTCTGACGGAGCCACCCGAAGGCACGCGTCAGCTCCTGGATCGCCTGGGGCCAGAAAGATTCAGCGATTGGACGCGCGGCCAAAGCCGCCTGTTAATGACAGATACGACATTTCGCGACGCGCATCAATCCTTGCTGGCAACACGAGTCCGTTCTTACGACTTGCTGCGGATCGCACATTTTGTCTCGAAAGAGCTGTCACAGTTATACAGCTTGGAAATGTGGGGCGGAGCGACGTTCGACGTCTCCATGCGCTTTCTTCTGGAAGATCCATGGAAACGGCTGCAGGTATTGCGCGAGAAGATTCCGAATATTTGCTTCCAGATGCTCTTGCGGGCTTCGAATGCGGTGGGCTACACCGCCTATCCAGACAACGTGGTCCGCGAATTCATCAAAGAAGCAGCGTTGCAGGGCATCGATATCTTCCGCATTTTCGATTCACTCAACTGGATGCCCAACATGCAGGTTGCAGTGGAGGCGACGCTCAACACCGGCAGGGTATGTGAAGCGGCTATATGCTACACAGGCGATATTCTGAGCCCCTCGAGAGAGAAATATTCATTGAACTACTACGTACGCCTCGCAAAAGAATTGCAGCGCATGGGCACTCACATTCTCGGAATCAAAGACATGGCGGGGCTGCTGCGCCCCTATGCGGCTTACAAACTGGTGAAGACACTTCGCGAGGAAATCGGCCTTCCCATTCACCTCCACACCCACGACACAAGCGGGGTCAACGCCGCGACTGTATTGAAAGCTGCAGAGGCCGGAGTTGAAGTGGCAGACGGTGCAATTTCCGCAATGAGCGGAACTACCAGCCAGCCGAACCTGAATTCCGTCGTAGCGGCGCTACAGCACACAGAGCGCGACACGGGTTTGAACTTTGACGCGCTGAATCAGTGCTCGGACTATTGGGAGACGGTGCGTACGTATTACTCGCCGTTCGACGATGCGCCTAAATCGGGGACGGCCGAAGTCTACATCCACGAGATGCCCGGTGGGCAATACACGAATCTCAAGCAGCAGGCCGAAGCCATGGGGCTGGGGGGCCGATGGCCCGAAGTAGCTCGCATGTACGCCGACGTGAATATGGCATTTGGCGACATCGTGAAGGTGACGCCATCGAGCAAGGTGGTCGGCGATCTCGCTCTTTACCTGGTAAGCCATGAGATGAGCACAAAGGATCTCGAGAGCTTGCCCCCGGGTCATCAACTAACGCTGCCGAATTCGGTTGTAGATATGTTTATGGGCTCTCTCGGACAGCCTGAAGGCGGTTGGCCCCCGAAGCTGCAAGAAATCATCCTTCGGGGCCACGAGCCGAACGATGGGCGACCGGGCGAGCGGCTTAAGCCCGCTGATCTCGACGCAGCCGCGGCCGAGGTAACTGAGCAAACAGGATCGGCCAGCCGCACCGACGTGATGTCCTACCTGATGTATCCGGAAGTTTTCAAGAAATTCTCTTCGGCCCGGACCGAATACGGCGATCTGGAGGTTCTTCCAACTCCCCAGTTCCTCTACGGTCTGCAGGAGAGGAACGAAATCACGGTCGATCTGGAGCCTGGCAAAACGCTCATCATTCGCCTGCTGACGGTCGGAGAACCACGCCCGGACGGAATGCGCACGGTCTTTTTTGAGCTGAACGGTCAGCCGCGTGAAGTAGAAATCCGGGATAGATCGTTCAAAGAGACAACGGCCGCGCGAAGAAAAGCCGATCCGGCGAAGATCGGAGAGGTTGGCGCGCCGATCCCAGGCGCGGTGACCATCATTCACGTGAGTCCTCAAGAACGCATCAAGAAGGGAGATCGCCTGCTGGTGATGGAAGCGATGAAAATGCAGACCACCGTTTACGCCCCGAAAGACGGGACCGTCGCGGAAATCGCGGTGCACCCGCGCGATACCGTGGAAGCGCGTGATTTGCTGCTGAGGATTGAATGAACAGCACGTTCACCATTAGACTGAAAGTGCAGGACTGTGGGGGCGTAGCTCAGTTGGATAGAGCATCAGCCTTCTAAGCTGAGGGTCGCAGGTTCGATCCCTGCCGCCCCTACCACCGGGCCACAGCCGCGATTGGTTAATCCCCTGCCCCGCCCTGATGCCCGATAGCGAGGGCTCTACGCTACTTACGGGGGCACCCCGTAGAAGAAGCTGACTAAGAACACAGTACCTTAACCCTCAAACGATAGTTGTTGAAATTGCGGAAGCCGTAGGCTTGCCGGGAGAGTACTTCCATTTTGTTGTGGAAGCCTTCAGTGATGGCGTTGTTGCGGCTGAAGCGCCACATGGTGGCGATTTCTTCTCTCCAGGCATGCAGGGTATTGCCGAGCGCCACCAGGGGCGCGAAGCCGCAACAACGCAGGGCGGCGATATCGCGGAGGAAACGGCTAGCGAGATCCCGGCAGCGTTTCTGGTTGCGACCCTTCTCGAGCAGTAAATAACACAGGCGCTGTTTGAAGCGGTAGATGCTCTCCAGCGCTGGTTGTTGGCGCAGATACGCCGAGAGCCGTTGGTGCTGTATAAAGGCCAAGTTGTAGCGGTGACGGCGCATCAGAGAAAGCAGGCCTCGGTTCTTGGGGCCTTCTGGGTGCAGTTGCTTCCAACAGGCGAGGAAGTGATCGTTCACCATACGGATGACGTGGAAACGATCGGCCACAATGCGCGCCTGAGGGAAGTAGTGACGCACCAGCGCGCGGTAGGCCGAAGCCAGATCCATGCACACCAACTGTACCTGCTCGCGGCCTTCCAGGTGTTCGAGATAGCTCTGGAGCGCCAGTTGACTGCGCCCAAGCACGACGTCATAAACGGAGTGATTCTTCAGATCGCAGAAGGTAGTCGCATAGCCGTGCTTGCGGGTGAAGAAGTGCTCATCTAGGCCCAGCACTTGCGGGCAGGGCGCTCGGGAGCGTTCGGCTGCCAAGCGTTGCAGGAAGTATTGGCAATAGCGCTCGACGGTCGCGCTAGCGATGCGCTCGCGCGCCGCCACGCGGCTGCGGTTTATCCCATCCCAGTGATCGCGAAAGACTTTCTGCTGGAAGGCCTCGCTGGAGCGTTGGCTTTTGAGCACGCCTGGAAAGCGCTCCCGGAACTGCCGGTGGCACTGTCGGCACAACCAGCGATGCCCTTCCAGCACCAGCCACACCCGTTGCGAGGCCCAACTCACGTGCCGTATGCAGCGTTCCACTAGGCCTTTGTTGCGCAGGTTCCTCCCTTCGCAATGCTCACTTACCCGGCTGATTCCTGTATGTCGATAATCTCGTAATGGGGTATCCCAATAAGGTCTTCGAAGCTGATCAAAACAATTCTCCACAAAGATGTTTTATCAGCTTCCTATCCTAAGGGTGCCCCCATTCCTGAGCTAGAGCCGATAGCGACAATAAGTTCATGACCAAACTTGCCTTAGCCTTTTTCGCCGCTGCTTTGTCTCTCTTCCCTGCGCCGCATTGGAAACTTGTTTGGAGTGACGAATTTAATGGCGCACGGGAAGCGCCGCCCGATCCCTCCAAATGGACCTACGATCTCGGAGGAGGTGGCTGGGGCAATCAGGAGCTCGAAACCTACACAAAGAACGTCGAAAACATCTTCCAGGACGGTCACGGTCACCTGATCATCCGCGCTGTTAAGAACGAATCCGGCGGCTACACATCAGCGCGAATCAAGACGCAAGACAAATTCACGGTCAAGTACGGAAAGATCGAAGCCCGTATCAAGATCCCGCACGGTCAAGGAATGTGGCCCGCCTTTTGGATGCTCGGGGATAATATCTCGTCGGCAGGATGGTCCAAATGCGGCGAAATCGATGTCATGGAGAACATCGGAAAGGAACCATCGATGATCCACGGCACCGTGCACGGACCCGGTTATTCCGGCAAAGGTGGAATCAGTTCTCCCTATTCTTTGCCGGGTGGCGCCGCTATCTCGGATGATTTTCACGTCTATGGTGTCGAATGGTCGGCTGATTCTATCCAGTTCTTGTTTGATGACCACCCTTACGCAACCGTCACTCCTGCCTCTCTTCCGAAAGGTACAGTCTGGGTGTACGACCATCCATTTTTTCTCTTGCTCAACTTAGCCGTAGGCGGAGCTTGGCCTGGCAATCCCGATGCCAGCACAAAGTTTCCGCAAACCATGCTGGTGGATTGGGTGCGAGTCTGGCAAGCCTCCGAATGAAGTTTCCTTCGATACAATCATTCCTGTGAATCCCTACGCTCATCAGTTAGGTCAGCGTGATCCGCTGGAAATCATCGCGCGAACTCCATCGGAACTGGAGAGGCAAGCCAAGCGCCTTGGCCCCGAAGGGTTAGAGCGCAGCTATGCTTCGGGAAAATGGCCGGCGCGAGTCATTCTTTCTCACTTGGCCGACACTGAAATGGCTTTCGCCTTCCGCTTGCGGCAAGCGCTCGCCGAGCCTCACCATGTCATCCAGCCATTTGATCAGGACGCTTGGGCGAAGCCCTATTCTTTCTTCGATGCGCAAGCCGCGCTCGATACGTTCTCAGCCGTGCGCCGCTGGAATGTGGCGCTTCTTCACACCCTTTCTCCAGAAGTTTTTTCCAAGCCGTTAAGTCATCCCGAGCGTGGAGAAATGACGTTTCAAACCTTGGTTGAGACCATGGCCGGTCACGATCTCAATCACCTTCATCAATTGGAGGCGATCGAATCCCGTCCCGCAGCTTAGGAGCGCTTCGCGAAGTTTTCAAGATGCCGGATGAAAAAGAGCGCCGCGTATGGAACGCCCTAAATAGCTTCCGTATCGAGCTGCCTTCCTGGGGTTTCGCAAACACGGGAACCCGATTCGGCAAGTTTCTGCAGCCCGGCGCCGCCACGTGCGTGCAGGACAAGTTCGCCGATGCGGCCCAGGTCCATCACCTCACCGGCGTGTGCCCGACCATTGCCTTGCATGTTCTCTGGGACCTGCAGAACGGCGAAAGCAGCGTTGCCGAAATCCTCAGTTTGGCCACCACCTATGGAGTTCGACCAGGTTCGATCAATCCGAATACATTTCAAGACCAGGAATATAAGTACGGCTCACTCGGCAATCCGGACCAAGCTGTGCGGAACCGCGCTCTCGATCATCTTGCCGATAGTGTGCAAATTGCCAAACGCCTGGAGAGCCGGGACATTTCCCTGTGGTTTGCGGATGGCTCGAATTATCCCGGCACAGCCAACATAAGACAGCGAAAGCAGTGGCTTGCGGAAGGGCTGCGCGCGACTCATCAGAAGCTCAAGGACAAGCAGCGGCTGCTCGTGGAATACAAGCCGTTCGAGCCTTGCTTTTATCACACGGACATCGCCGATTGGGGCATGTCACTTCTGCTGGCGCGCGCGGCCGGTGAGCGCGCCAAAGTGCTGGTCGATACAGGGCATCACTACGCGGGTCAGAACATCGAGCAAATTGTCGCCTGGCTCTTGAGCGAGAACATGCTGGGCGGTTTTCATTTCAATGACCGGCGCTACGCTGATGACGACTTGACCATCGGTTCCATTGATCCTTATCAGGTTTTCCGAATCTTTCACGAGATCGCGTTTTTCGAGTTCGAGACGGGGGAAGAACCGGACATCGCCTACATGATCGACCAGAGCCATAACATCAAAGGCAAAATGGAAGCCATGGTGCAAACCGTGATGACCGCTCAGGAGCTGTTCGCCAAAGCTGCGCTAGTGGATCACGAGTTTCTCCAAAAAGCCCAGAGCAAAGCGGATGTGATCAACGCAGAGGAATGCCTGCGGGACGCGTTTGCGACTGACGTGCGGCCCATCATCGAAGCATGGCGCAAGTCTAATGGACTGCCGGTTAATCCGCTGCAGGCTTTACACGAGAGCGGATATGTAAGCCAGATTAGCCGGGATCGAGCCGAAAAGAACTCGGCCGCAATCTCCTCCTATGCTTGACGGTTTTGGAGCTTATCCAATTTGAAAACCGTCGCTGGTGAAGTTGCCGAGCTGCTGACTGATTTGGCCGTGAGGCCGCAACTGTTCGCCGGAGGCGCCCTCGAGGTGCGCACGCCCATAACCGGCGAAGTCATCGGCCACGTGAATGCAACCACTGCAGGCGAAGCTGCCGAAACAATCGACACGGCTCACGAAGCGTTTCTTCGATGGCGCACCGTACCTGCTCCGGAACGCGGAGAACTGATTCGGCTTCTCGGAGAAGAACTGCGCGCCGCGAAAGCGTCACTCGGCCGGTTGGTAACCATCGAAGCCGGAAAAATCATCTCGGAAGGTCTCGGCGAAGTGCAGGAGATGATCGACATCTGCACCTACGCCGCAGGACTGTCCAGGCAACTCTGCGGCCTGACCATAGCCACTGAGCGGCCGAACCACCGCATGATGGAAACTTGGCATCCGCTGGGTGTTGTAGGTGTCATTTCAGCATTTAATTTCCCGGTAGCCGTTTGGGCGTGGAATGCGGCGCTTGCAATCGTATGCGGTGATTCGGTCGTCTGGAAACCTTCCGAGAAAACGCCGCTCTGTGCCCTGGCTGTGCAGGCGCTGTTCGACAGAGCCGCGCACCAACTCGGCAATGTGCCCCAGGGACTCTCTTCCGTTTTGATTGGCGGACGAGAAGTGGGAGAGGTTCTAGTCGATCATCCTCGGGTGCCACTCATCTCAGCTACCGGATCCACCGCAATGGGCCGGCAGGTGGGGCCGCGTCTGGCAGCCCGCTTCGCCCGCGCCATTCTTGAACTCGGTGGGAACAATGCCGCCATCGTATGCCCCTCCGCCGATCTCGAGCTCGCCGTACGTGCGATTGCTTTTTCCGCGATGGGCACGGCTGGGCAGCGATGCACGACGCTCAGGCGATTAATCGTTCACCAGGATATCTATGACCGGCTGGTACCCAGTCTCAAACGGGTCTACGGCTCCGTTGCTATTGGCGACCCGCGCAACCCGAGCACTCTGGTCGGGCCACTGATCGACAGCCGCTCATTTGAGTCCATGCAGAAGAGTCTCTCAGAAGTGAAAGAGGCAGGCGCGGCAATAACAGGCGGAAAACGGGTGAACGTCAGTTCCTATTCGAATGGTTTTTACGTTCAGCCGGCCCTTGTAGAAATGCCTCGTCAAACCGAAACGGCCAAACGCGAGACCTTTGCGCCGATTCTCTACGTAATGAAGTACCGCGATTTCGAGAAAGCCCTTCAGATGCACAACGATGTTCCTCAAGGGCTAGCCTCCTCTATCTTTACCAGTGATCTGCGCGAAGCAGAACGGTTCACCTCCGCGCAAGGCTCCGATTGCGGAATAGCGAATGTGAACATTGGCCCTTCCGGCGCAGAAATCGGAGGCGCCTTCGGAGGCGAGAAAGAGACCGGCGGCGGCCGCGAATCCGGTTCCGACTCTTGGAAAGCTTACATGCGGCGCGCGACCAACACCGTTAACTACGGCAAAGAGCTGCCGCTGGCACAAGGAGTGAAATTCGACGTAATCCGAGCATTTTCGGAAGAAAGGAAGTCATGAATATCACTCGCCGAAACTTTACTTACACCGTGGCCGGGGCGTCTGCCCTGTATCCGTTCAATCGCATCGGTATCGCTCTAGCTCGGCAAGATCAGGAGCGAAAACTTCGCTACTGCATTGTCGGCCTTGGCCGCATCGCTATGGGCCATTTTATGCCTGCGTGCAAAATGTCTCAGAAATCACAGGTAATCGCTTTCGTGAGCGGCCATCGAGATAAAGCCGAAAAAATGGCAGCGGAGTACAACGTGCCCGCGAAAAATATATACAGCTACGCGAACTATGACGAGATCGCGTCTAATAAAGACATCGACGCCGTCTATATCGCGCTCCCCAACAGCATGCACGCCGAATACAGCATCCGGGCGGCTAAGGCCGGCAAACACGTGCTGTGCGAGAAACCGATGGCAACTAGCCTACCGGATAGCCAGGCGATCGTGGATGCCTGTAAAGCTGCAGGCAAAAAGCTGATGATCGCCTACCGCTGCCAGTACGAGCCTACAAATCTTCGCGCAATCCAGATGATTCATGAGGGGCAATTAGGAACTATTCAAGCGATCGAGAGTGCCAACGGCTTCAATGAGCGCCCGGGCGAGTGGCGCTTAGAAAAAAAGTTGGCAGGCGGAGGCCCGCTCATGGATGTGGGTATTTATTCTTTGAATGCTTGCCGTTATCTTACCGGCGAAAATCCTGTTCACGTCGAAGGTTATTGCTCAGTCATCGATCAAGACGGCCGATTCAAAGAAGTGGAAGAGAATGTTTCCTGGAACATGACGTTCCCTTCCGGCGTGGTGGCGAGTTGCAATACCACTTACGGCGCGGATATGCCGGGTTTCTTTCGCGTACATGGATCGAAAGGGATGATTCACATGCAACCCGCTTTCGCCTACGAAGGACTCCATCTGAAAGCAGACATACAGGGACAACCGCCCATTGATGAACCCAATCACCAGAAGGATCCATACGAATTTGTGCTCGAGGCGGATGACTTCGCGGATTGCGTGTTTCAGAACAAGGAGCCTAAAGCAAACGGTGAAGAAGGCCTACGCGATATGCAGTACATGGCGCAAATCTATGGATCTTGCGGACGAACTATGTGATTAAGGAAACTGTGCTGAAGGCCCGGATTTTCAGCACCCGCGCGGCCCGATGAGACTAGACGCGCCGCACCAAACCGCCTATTGCTGACACCAGCGCTTTAATCCGTCTATCAAGGAGCTGGAAACATTGTTGGAGCGAGCGCGGCCACTGAAATCCGAAAACTACATCGTGCCGGTATCGCCAAAGCGGAGATCGCTCGCAGGCTAAACATCGGCCGCACCTCGGTACGTCGCATTCTCTCTCTTACGGCACGCGAACAGATGCATCGATGAGCAAAATCGCCGATCTCATTCAACAGAGGTTTGACCGGACATGGAGTTATCCATCTTGGTGGAATTTACTCATTGTGCTGCCGTGGCTGCTTGGCACCGCTCTGGTAGTCCACGAATGGGCTGTCGACCGAACGATTGCGCAGCGAGAGAAAACTGCAGATGGAACAATCACCACCCACCAAGCGGCAAATCACAACCGATACGGATACAGTTTTTCTATAAATGACAGATCCTACAGTGGCTGGCAAAGCCCAGCGAAACAAGACTTTCGGGTCGGCCAGCAAGTAACCGTCTTCTACGACCCGCTCGATCCGACCAGAAATGCCCTCACTGACTTTTCCGAACTCGAAATCGGAAGCATCGGACCCGTTCCAATACTGCTGCTCGGCATAGGATGTGTCGCAGTTTTCATTGCTTATCGGCGTCGTCGTGTTCAGTCACCGGCTCAGCGATCTGCCGACAAGCTATAGCCCCTGCGGCCACCCAGCGCGGAATCGCGGAACAGCATCCCAAACCGATCTACTCAGCCTTGCCGAAAGGACACCGTTGACGAACCCAATCACCAGAAGGACCCATACAAATTCCTGCTCGAGGCGGATGACTTCGCGGATTGCGTGTTTCAGAACAAGGAGCCTAAAGCAAACGGTGAAGAAGGCCTACGCGATATGCAGTACATGGCGCAAATCTACAAGTCTTGCGGACGAACCATATGAATTAGGGAAATTGGTGCTGGAGACCCGGATTCAGGCACCCGCGCAGCCCCAACGAGACTAGGCGCGCCGAACCAATTCGCCTATTGCTGATACCAGCGCTTCGATCTGCCTATCAATGGTGTCCCCGCGCTCCCGCCACGCGTTGTCGGCTATTTCGGATTGCGTTGCGGCTTCATCCATGTGAAGGCCAAGCTCCTTGATCGCGCCGTTCTGCAAGATCTGCGCGTTGCGCAGCAGGTTTATGTCGCGCCGGAAATTCTCGCGTTCCTTTTCGATTCGCGCCAAGCGGGCGTCGCGCTCGTTTCCGTTCTCGTCTGCCATGGCGTCCTTGCGTCCATTTTACTTACTCTCAACACCGAAGAACATCTTCACCTGTTTCACAAATTCAGCTAAAGCGATGTAGATATTGAGAAGACCCAGCCCGCTGATCGCTCCACGGAAATAGCGGCTCATCCAGATATGGAAGAGCCGCGGCGAATGCACGGGGATCCAATTGAGATCCCAGTTTGAGAGCCAAGGGAAAACCAAGAGAAACAAACCAAGCTCAAACGCGAAAACAATCAAACAGAATGCAAGGATGCGGTGGTGCCAGCGCACGAAGCGCTCGGGCTTGGCTTCAGGCGGAGTTGCCGGCGCGACAGGCGGAAGCGCGTTCATGATCCCGCCCCTGCAGAGACCAGCTCGCACAACTCGGGATCAGCCGCTTCCTGGCCGAAGAGTTCGCCCTGCGCGGGCGCGTCTGTTAGGTAGCCCGTCCAATACAATTTCGAGCTGTTCGCCCGGACCGGCTCGAAGCTGAAGCGGTGCAGCAGCGTCGCTCCGTGCTCCCGAAGAGCGCGTTTGTGATTGGGAGTCGAATAGCCTTTATTCGAAACAAGGTTGTATTCGGGGAAAATCTCGTGCCAGTGCACGAGACATTCATCGCGATGCACTTTGGCAAGAATTGAGGCTGCCGCAATCGCGCGGCAGCGGGCATCTCCGTCGACCAATGAAAGCTGCTCGATCGCTAGATCTATGCTTATGAAATCGATCAGCAGAAAATCGGGCTGAATCGCGAGCGATGCCACAGCACGCCGCATGGCTAAGCGCGAAGCCTGATAAATATTGATTTGATCGATCTCAAACACATCCGCACCGCCGATTGCCCAACAAACGGAACGGGCTTTGATCTGCTTTGCGAGATTCGCGCGCTGCTCGGCGTCGAGAATCTTGCTGTCGTGAAGACCGCGAATCGGGCGGAGCGGATCGAGAATAACAGCAGCCGCGAAGACGGGACCAAACAGCGAACCGCGACCTACTTCATCGACACCCGCAATTCGCGAGAAGCCGCGCTCACGCGCCTCGCGTTCGTAAGTGCTCACGCAGCGGATGCTGGCTGCCACGTCGGCTGAAAGACTAGCTATTCGCGCTCGCGCAAACGGGCAGCTTTGCCCTTCAAATTGCGCAGATAATAAAGTTTGGCGCGTCTGACACGGCCGGTTCGCACCACGTCGATATGGTCGATCACTGGCGCATGTACGGGAAAGATTCGCTCGACGCCCTGCCCGAAGCTCACTTTGCGCACCGTAATAGTTTCGCCCAAACCAGTGTTCTTGCGAGCGATGACAGTGCCCTCAAAGGCTTGCAGACGCTCCTTGTCACCCTCTTTGATTCTGACGTGTACGCGAATCGTATCGCCAGGACGGAACTCCGGATGCGCCTTCTGACGCGCATTCTTGCTGATGAACTTACTGACAAGTGCGTTTTGCATAATCAATTTTTCCTTAGTTCGCGGCTTTCCATCAGATCTGGACGAAGCCGTTCTGTTTTTGCGAGCGACGCAGCACGGCGCCACCGCTTAATCTCCTCGTGATTTCCTCCCAGCAGTACGTCCGGCACTGCCCAGCCGCGATACTCAGCCGGTCTGGTGTACTGTGGGCAATCCAATAAACCTTCATTCTCCTCACAAAAGCTTTCGTTGCGCGTCGAATGTTCGTTGCCGAGCACACCCGGCAATAACCGAGCCACCGAATCCACAATCGCGGCCGCGGCCAGTTCACCGCCGCTCAGCACGAAATCGCCGATGGACACTTCCGCATCCGCCAGGTGCTCGGCGACTCGCTCATCTACGCCTTCGTATCGTCCACAAATCAGCAAAAGATCGTTCATCATGGAAAACTCGCGTGCCAGCGCCTGCGTGAACCGTCTCCCCTGAGCGGAAAGCAAGATGACTTTCTGTTTTGGCGTGCGTTTCGGCAATATAGCCTCTACTGCCTCAAACAACGGTTCCGGCTTCAGCAACATGCCTTCGCCTCCGCCAAATGGCCGGTCATCTACCGTCCGGTGACGGTCGTACGTCCAGTGTCTCAGATCGTGAACCCGAATTTCTAAGCGGCCCTCCGCTTGAGCCTTCCGAATCACACCGTGCTCGAAGGGCCCGGAGAAAAATTCGGGGAAAATCGTGAGGATGTGAAACGTCATCTTCCTACAAATCCAAAAGACCTTCCGGCAAATCGACGCGAATCGTGGATGTGGCCAAATCCACATCACACAACTCGCTGGCAAACGGAATCAGCACCTCACGGGCGCCACGCTGCAC
>JAFASD010000181.1 GCA_019244945.1 Acidobacteriaceae bacterium
AGCCGTGATGACGTTTTGAACTACTTCCTTTTCAGTAAGTCCAAGTTCCGCAGCGTGCACGCGATCGATGTCCATGCGTATCGCTGGATAATCCGTATCCTGCGGAATGTAGACTTCGCCGACCCCGCCTAAGCGGCGGATCTTGCCGGCCAGTTCCTGGGCAACCCGATAATCTTCCGGGTAATTCCGTCCACTCACTTGGACATCAATCGGCGCCGGCATTCCGGAGTTCAAGATGGCGTCCACCATCGATCCGCTCTGAAAAAACGTGCGAATCTCCGGAAAGTGATCCTCGATAGCCCGGCGCACGCGAGCCATGTATTCAAAACTGCTGACACGATGATCGTCCGCTAAGGCGGTCTGCACAGTCGCCGTATAAGATCCGGAGTTGGTTGTGTACAGCGAGGAAAAATCGTTGACCACGCCAATATTCGAAACCGTCATCTTGTAGTCATGAGACCCGATCTGCTGATGGATAAGATTCTCGATCTTCTGGACATAGTCCTCGGTCAGCTCAATGCGTGAGCCTGTGGGAGCTTTCATATTGATGGTGAACTGCCCCGCATCGGTCCGCGGAAAGAAAGCCAGTCCGAGAAAAGGATAAATAGCCAAGCTCAGAACGAAGACTGCGAGGAGAGCAACCACGGTGAATACTGGCCGCCTGAGCGCGCGCCGCACCCAGGATTCGTAAAAATCAAGAAGCCGGTTAAAGCCGTTATTGAAACGTTGGTTGAAGCGGTCCCAAAGAGATAGATTGGGCACCGCGACAGCGTGAGCATGCTCGCGGTGCCATTCGCTTTGATCGTGCTCACCAATTGCTTTTTCTGTTCCACCCGCGCCTTCGCCGTGATGGGTCACTTTCAGAAGACGCGAACAAAACAGCGGAATCACCGTCATGGCGACCACGAAAGAGACGATCAGCGAAATGCAGAACGACAGAGCCAGCGCTGAGAACAAGAATTTACTTACACCATAAAGAAAGGTCACCGGGAAAAAATCGACTACGGCAACGAGCGTCGCTGCAAGCACCGCGAGCGTCACTTCAGATCCACCGATCTCGGCAGCAATCATCGGCGCTTCGCCGAGTTCCAGGTGCCGATAAATGTTTTCAAGTGAAATAACCGAGTTGTCGATCACGCGCGAAAACGCGAGCGCCAATCCACCCAGGATCATCGTGTTGACGGTGCTTCCCATCATGTACAAGATGACGAATGTCGCTAACGCAGACAAAGGAATCGAGAGAAGCACGGCCGAAGTCGCGCGCAAGCTGCCCAGAAAAAGCAGGATCATGATGCTGGTCAGCACGAGCCCTATGAGACCTTCGTGCAGAACCGTTTTGATCGCTTCTCGCACGAAGACCGATTGATCGAATAAGACATCGGTCTTTAGCTCAGCCGGGATGTCGACTAAGTGTTTCAGGAGATCGCGAACGCCTTCCACGACCGCTATGGTGTTCGTATCGCCACCCTGTTTCATAATCGGGATGTAAGTCGATCGTTGGCCGGCAACGCGGACAATGTTGTATTGAATTTGGCTCGCATCTTCAGCCCGGCCAACATCCCGAATCGAAACCCATGAATTGCCCTCGCTCTTGATGGGAAGATCGTTCATCTCACTCATGTTGTCGACCAAACTGTTCGAGTAAACGTAATAATCGAACGGCCCCATCTTTACGTCGCCCGCCGGTAAAATCAGATTCTGATTATTGACGGCGTTGACCACGTCCATGGGGCTCATGGCTCGGGACATGAGCTTGTAAGGGTCGACATACACCATGATCTGGCGATATTTTCCGCCGAACGGGGGAGGAATCTCCGCGCCTTTCACGACCGCGATCTGATTTCTGATAGTGAACTGCGCCTGATCGTGAAGCTGGGTCTCGGATAGCCCATTGCCCGAAACCGTCACCAGGCAGACCGGCTGGCTGGAGGCGTCGAACTTCAGCACCACGGGAGGCAGCGTTCCAGGTGGTAATCGTTTTAAATCGGCCAGTGCGAGGTTCGAAAGCTCAGTGACGTCTGCATCGGCGCTGGTGCCCGGCTGGAAATAGACCCGGATCAGGCTCACGCCCAGCATGGAGCGCGATTCCATGTGATCGACTCCCGCAGCCAGCGTGAAGAAACGTTCCAGAGGATTGGTGATGGACACTTCGATGTCTTCGGGCGGCATTCCCGAATAGAACGTCGCAACCACCACCTCGGGCAGATTGATCGGCGGGAACAGGTCCACAGGCATGCGCACCAGGCTCGTCACGCCGATGACACAAATCACCAGGCAGATGACCACGATGAAATACGGATTACGAATAGAAAACCGAGACATATAAAAACGCGAACCGTGGCATTTGAAAACAGACTGGCGAAGCTAACTCCTGCTCTGGTAAGTCGGCGGCGGGGTCGCTTGGGGGCGAACTGGCTCGCCCGTTTTCAGACCCGCGCGATCGCTCACCACGACG
>JAFASD010000420.1 GCA_019244945.1 Acidobacteriaceae bacterium
CCACGATGCCGCTATTAATGGAATTGCGAAGACCAATATCGAGGAAGTTATTGGAACCTACGTCTCGAACGGTCGTGAATCCCGCCATCAAGGTCTTGCGCGCGTTCGCGGTCGCTCGGATCGCTTTCTCCGGAATCGTGCGGGTCAGATCTGAGAGCCGGGCGCCATTGTAGTCAGGATCGAAATCCATCGTTAAATGAGTATGCGCATCGATGAAGCCGGGCAGCAGCGTGGCGTCGCCCAAATCGATGACCGTAGCGTTCCCAGGCGCTTGCCCACCAACAGATTGGATTTTGTTTCCCGAAACGATGATGATACCCGGCTGAGCCAGAGCGTCACTCTTTCCATCGAAGAGCCGCGCAGCTTTCAGAACGTACACATTCGTTTGCGCGTTCAGGGCAGCAACAATAAAGAGGGTGCAGAAAGCAAGTCTCATGAATGTTTGCCTCTATCGTGGGAAATTCGCGAATCGGAGCGTGTGCGGGCCGCCTTGGCCGTTTTGGCCGGAGGTCTCAATCCTCTGATATTCGAAATACGTTTCGTCATCGTGAGATGCGCGATTAAACATGTAGAGCACTTTGGCTTGCGATTTCATGGAAAAATGGGTCGCCTGCCAAATGCCGCCGGCTACGGGAGAATTTTCTAGTTCGAACTGGGTGCCCGGTTCCACCTGCGCGAGAAAGCCCTCAATCGAAACCGGATGGATGACATGGGCCGTGACTCGCACCCAGTTGTAAGTTTTCTCATCGATCCACAACTCGCCTTGCATCCCGAGCAACACCTGAGTCTCGAGAGTTGGCGGTTTGTAACCGGGCCGTGGAGTCGCTTTCAGCACCCACACCTTGAAACCTCTTACTTCGCGCTCTCCGACGAAGCTGAAATTAAACGCCTGAGTCAATTGGGCCATCATCTGGTTATCGCGCGCTCGTTCCTTTTGGTACTTGTCGATACGCTTTTGCCGATCCTGCGAAGATTCGGCGCGCCTTTGTGCTGCAATCTTGTCCTGTTTCTTTTGCTCAGCCGCGCTTTGGGCAGCGGATAAAGGCTGATCATTGAGAGCGATCAATCGGTAATACGGGGTGCCATCGATCATCGTGACCTGGTACGTCTTCGATCCTTTGCCGGTGCGATCCCGTTCCTTGTAGTTGAACTCGGGAGTTGCCTTGAAAATTGCCTGATTGGCCTGCACCGATTTCTCGATGATCTCCTTGAGGTTCGGCTGCTGGGCGGCCAGTCTTACACATGGAAACAGTAGGACTGCCGCGGAGAAGATAGCCATCCAGGCCGGGCTCGTTCTCTTGATCACCGCGCTTCCTTTAGATCCTCGCTAATCCGTAATGCACCACCGGAGTAATAATCAGCGACAGAACCATGGATGCGAGAATCCCCCCGATAACGGCAATCGCTAAAGGCTGCAGCATCTGCGAGCCGGCGCCCAGAGCTAAAGCCAGAGGAATCATGCCGGCCATTGCAGCCATCGCAGTCATCATAATGGGCCGCAGACGTCTCTCGCCCGCTTCAATCATTGCATCGCGCGGGGAAGATCCCTGCCTCCGGTACTTCTGATCTGCATCGAGAAGCAGAATTCCATTCTTGGCTACGATGCCGACGACCATAATAAGCCCCATGAACGAAGAGAGATTGAAAGTGGTTCTCGTAGCGAATAGCGCGAAGAAAACTCCAGAAGTTGAGAGCAGGGCAGATGAAAGAATGGCCGCCGGCGCCGCGAAGCTTCCAAACTCCACGAGTAGCACGAGGAAAACCAGAACAATTGCCGCGGCCAAAACAAATAAGAGATCGTGGAACGATTGCTGCTGCTGCTCGTACAAACCGCCATACACCACACGAATAGCGGACGGGAGATGAAGATCGGCGATCCTTTTTTTGACCAATGCAATGCCGGTACCCAGGCTCATCCCCTCCAGACGCCCGGTTACAGCGACATCGCGCTGGAGGTTTTCGCGGCGAATTTCGGTTTGACCGGCTTCATACTTGATGTCTGCCAATGTCCCCAGTGTCCCGACCCGGCCTGTTGAGCTGATCAACAGCGTGTTACGAATGGAATCCAGCGTGGCTCTTGTGGAAGCTGGAAACCGCACCCGCAATGTATAGGCCCGACCGCTCGTGACCACAGGAACCGTAGCCGGTTCTCCGCCGATAATCGCGCTGGCATCAAGCTCCACCTCCTGGGGAGTGAAGCCGGCCCGGGCAGCCACGGTTTGATTTACCGTGAAGGTAAGCGCCGGCCCACTGATCGTATTTTCGATGCCGTCCTTCACGTCCTTCACCGACGAGATGGATTTGATGCTATCAGCTACCCGGGGCGCCCATTGCTGCAAGAGATCGATATTTTCTGAAAAGAGTTTGATTTCGATAGGATCAGGCGAACCTGTCAGATCGCCGATCATGTCTTCCAGAATCTGGTGGAAATCAGTATCCAGCTGGGGGAATTGCTTATTCACCTTTTCCCGAACATCCGCAATCACTTCGTCGACACTGCGATCGCGCCGGGATTTGAGCTTGACAGAGATGTCTCCGGTGTTTGCTTCTGTGACTGTCGCTAGCCCAAGCTGCAAACCTGTACGCCGGGAACTGCTCTCCACTTCGGGTATGCCACGAAGTATCCGTTCTACAGAAGTGAGCACGCGATTCGTATCATCGAGCGATGATCCCGCGGGCATCAGATAATCCAGAACGAATCCGCCTTCGTCCATCGAAGGCAGCAGATCGCTGCCGAGTGATCGATAGCAGAGCAATGAAACCAGCACCAATACAGCCGCTATGGCCGTGAGAATCAGCGGATGGGATATGGCAGCTGTAATTGCGCGCTCGTATAGACGCGTGATCCGCCCCATGAATCCGGTTGTGGCAATCTCTCCGCGATGACCCTTGTCGCTGGAAGCGGCTGAGCGCGAAGTCCGCGAATGTAGGAGCAGATGGCTCAGCGCAGGGGTCCACGTCAGCGCCAACGCGAGAGACGTCAGGAGGGCAACGGCGATGGTAACGGCGAGCGCCCGGAAAAAAGTGCCCGTCACTCCCGTGATGGTAATTAGCGGTAGAAAAACAACCATCGGAGTAATCGTCGAACCCACCAGTGGCGCGCGAATCTCCCGCAAAGCGCTGCGAATCGCTTCTCCACGGCTTTGCCCGGCATCGCGGTGCATCACGATGTTTTCGACAACCACAATTGCGTCGTCGATCACTAGCCCGACGGCCGCAGCCAGACCACCGAGAGTCATCAGGTTGAAGCTTTGGCCGATGGCCTCCAGCGCGATGAACGTAATTGCGATCGTTGCAGGAATGACAAGGCCTGCGATCACGGAAGTTCCCCAGTCGCGAAGAAACAGAACCAGGATCGCCGCCGCCAGGATAAGCCCGATAATGATCGCGTCGCGCACGCTCTTGATCGAAGCACTGACCAGCTCGGATTGGTCGTAGAAGGGCTGCAGAGAGACATCCGCCGGTAGCCCGTGCCGTAGTTGTTGCAGCTCATTGTGCACTTCGTTCGCAACCGCGACAGTGTTGCTATCGGGTTGACGAAGAATGTTCAACAATACGGCCGGTTTTCCATTCGCGGTCACGATTGTGTAGACGGGTTTGACGCTCTGAGCCACCGCGGCAACATCGCTGATCTTCACCGGTACCCCGGCCTGTGTCGTCTTGATCATGATCCCGCCGATCTCTTCTGGAGTTCGGGCTTGGCCGCTCACCAGAGATAAAACGAGTTGGTGGTTGCGCTCGATCAGACCGGGCGAGTCAATCAGGTTGCTTTTAGAAATTGCATCCAACAAATTCGGAACTGTTGTCTGGGATTCGATGAGCTTGACTGGATCAGGCTCAATCTGGAATTCAGGTTCTTGGCCACCTTGCACCACAATCGTGGAGACACCGCTCAACCGATTTAACTGCGGTTTGACAAAATAAGTGGCCAATTCCCAAAGCCTGGTTTGTGGCGCGGTGGCTGAGGTCATGCTGTAGCCCATAATCGGGAACGCGGCGAACGTCAGGCGGTTGGTGGTAACGGTTGCTGTCGAGGGAAGAGTCGTCTGAACCCGGGCAATTGCCGCATTGACATACTGCAGCGTTTGGAACATATCCACGCGCCAGGTGAAGAAGAGATCGATCTCGGCTGAGCCACGGCTGGTGAGAGACAGCACATGATCAAGACCAGGAACGGAATTCACCGCTTCCTCAATTGGCCGCGTCACCATGACCTGCATTTGATCGATGGGCATGACGCCGTTATCGACGCCAACGATAATACGCGGAAAGTTGGTCGAAGGGAATATCGCAACCGGTATGTTGAACGCGAGGTATGCTCCGAAGCAGGCGAGCGCGATGACGATAAAGATGATGGATTTGAGAAAGCGCGCCGTCCAGTGATCGAACTGCTCGCCCGCCGCGACCGGCCCCTGGACCGAGGTGAGCTGGCTCATTTCTCCGGCTCGTCCTTTTTGTCGCCGCTCCCCGCCCCTGGTTTTGTAATTTGAATCTTCGCTTTATCGTCCAGCCCGAGGGCGCCATCTGTAATGACCTGATCGCCGGCGTTGATGCCGCTCAGAATTTGCACTTCATCTCCCGATCGAACACCGACCTGGATTTTGCGCTCATGCGCGAGCGAATCAGGTCCCGCAACCATTACCTTGTCGCCGCCTTCTTCTGACGACAGAAGCGCTGCCGCCGGCACCACAATTGCGTTCTCGATTTCATTCGCATTGATCGAAATCTGTACCGTAACGCCGGGCTTCAGCCGCTCGCCCGAATTCGGCGCCTCCACCCAGATCTCCACCGTTGTGGTGTTTGGATCCACTGCAGGGCTGACCACGGTCACT
>JAFASD010000434.1 GCA_019244945.1 Acidobacteriaceae bacterium
TCGCGATTGGAACGCCTGAAGGCGTCATAAACGTTTCGATTTCTACGCCGGGTGCAAAGCACAAAGAGAACCCGTGCGCCGTACCCGATAGTGTGCAGGCCGATGTTGTTGATGGAGTTGGCGTGGTCAAGATCCCGCTTTTTCCAGGGAAATTGGGCATCGATTTTGCTCGTGAACTGTCCAGTACTTTCGACCGATTCAACGGCGTGGATCGCCTGGTGGTCGATCTAAGAGGTAATCCGGGTGGTGGAATCGGCGGCTTGCGCCTAATGAGTCTTATGGTGCCCGGCAAAGCACCAGTAGGTTTCAGTATCGATCGCGCAACCGCGGAGCGCGGCTTTGATAAAACCGACCTTCCCCGTTTTGGAAGACTTCCGGCTTCAAAATTTGAGATACCCTTGCTCGCTCTGCGCTTTGCACGAAAGAAATCCGTGGTGCTCGTCACTGAAGGCCTCGGACCTCGACAGTTTCACGGCCATATTGTGGTGCTCGTAAATGAGCACACTGCGTGTGCATCTGAAATGGTTGCGCTATTTGCACGCGAAGAGGCAGGTGCAAAGATCGTTGGGATGACGACGCCTGGCAAACTCGTGTCTCATACCGGATTCAACGTTGGTCACGGTTTCACGCTCGCATTGCCCGTGGCCGCATACAGCAGTTGGAAGGGAACGCGTTTGGACGGAGATGGCATCGTGCCTGATTTTACTGTCGATTGGTCGTACTCGGATGCGCGAAAGGGCGTCGACAAACAACTCTCATCGGCGGTTAGCGTCTGCAAATCTGAGTGATTTCAGATCTCCCAGCCATGGACCCGAAAGCCCGGAAGTGCGCGAATCTGCACGGCACCGAGCTCTGTTCGCAAACGCGAGAGCATAGAGATATGTACGCCCGCACGCGCGAAGAGTTTCTCGAAATCCTAGTCGATTTCGGACTAAGCTCCGGGGATTGAGACTACGAACCACGATTTTATGCTCCGGCGGCGAATGGCTTATGTGCTGCTGCTTGTCCTATCTTTGGTGGCCGACTTGCGTCAGTTGGCAGTTGAATATACTTTCTGTTTTTCCTCAACTTACAACTGTAGGCCGATTTTAAGTACAACTTTCTTACTCGCTTCAAGCCATTCTGAGTTCAATTCCAGCAGTAGTTCTATTTCAGCTGTGCCCGGATTTCCCTCGACGTCTCTGACCTGAACCATCGTTCTTGCGAGCGGGAGCGTTGACGAATAGGGGAATTGAAGGTTGCGTCGACCTTTGCCTGGATGATCAACATATTGCTCAATCCATGCAGCAACCTCGTGCTGCAACTCGATGCTCGAACGTCCTTTGTTCTGCCACTGCATCCCTTCGATGCTATGGGCAATCTGACATGCCACTAATAGATGTTCCAATTCGCGTGATGTCAATGCTTCGGGAGAGCACACGCGCTGTTGATCTGAACTCTTCGGTGATTCGATTTCGTATAACGTTGGAATTTTCCAAAATACAGCCGCTCCGGTCCCGCGATCATATTCGAGTACTGCAAATCCTTGTTTAGAAAGCGCCGCGCCTGCAGAACGGGATAGCAGACCTTCGATGGGAGGCACCGTTTTGAAAAAAGCATTTTCCGCAATCGGAGAATGAGGCTGGAGCCCCGGAACTCTACCGTTCCTTAAGCCATGCATTTCTAAGCACCAGCCACGTTGCGCATAAGCCGTGATCATGCACGTACCGATTGCGTACGCAGCGTTTGACCACAAATAGTCCGACACTTTGGCTAGAGTCTCGGTATGCTTCCAGTTTGTGCGCGGGGACGTGTGATCCAAATAGGGATTGCGGAGTCTAATGCGCGGCAACGTCAATATGCAATATGAAGACTCTCGCGCTTTTCGAAACTCACGCCAGCCATACGACGAATCGTATGCGCATCTGTCGTCCCAATAGGTAGGGTCTTGCGAGAGTTCGGCAAACGATTTAGCTCCGAATGCATTGGGACCGATTGCGGAAATGATCGGTGCGTGTGCTATCGCGGCAGCCGCACAGAGTCGTTCGAGCAGAAATGCATCTGGGTCGTTGACGTGGGGAGTGAATTCGTAGTCGGCGATCATCGCCAGACAAGGTCTAGCACGGGTGGGCCTATCTCTCTGAACGCGTTCCGCAGAATGGAACAGTAGTAATTTGCTCGACAGCTCCGATGATCGTTCAACTTCTCGAATCGTACTCAACAGATCGTGCTTCGTTGCATGAATGACCTCAATTGCAACCAGCGGCTCGAAGTGTTCTTTAGTCGCTCGCTGTAGGTCCGACATAATCCAGTGCATTTCGTCGCGATTTACAGTGCGTTCGCCGTTCGCGTTTTCTCTTGGGTCGATATAACGATTTTCTGAATACTCCAGCAAGTATTCGAGACCGCGCCAGCTCGCCTCTAAAGACTGAAATTCTGGATGATGTAGAATCTCGTTAACTTGAGTTGACAAGATTCCTGGTATTTCAGGTTTGCTGCCGTGAGGTTCGTCCAGGAGGTTTCGCAATGCCGGCAGACATTCGACAATGTGGCTGGGACCAAAGTCGTCCATACATTCGAACCAGAGTTCCGCCTGCAGAACTTCCGCTGAACTCATCTCTTGTGATCGCCGGCACATGTGATTCAGAACGGCGATCTGAATACCAGGAGTCCCCACATAGTCAAAAACGGTCTTCGATTGTTGTCCCCGCGCTTTTTCCAGATCCTTTCTCGTCTTCGGCAAAGTCAGTTTCGTGAGAGGATGCGATTTCGCCTCGTTGCTCACGCGCCCTCTTCCAGGATCTGTTAAAGCACGAACAGGATTAAGAGGGTTGTTCCCCGCGAAGTCTCCGATAACCAAAACTCTGACCGGAAGATCCGGCAAAAAGACACGCTCTACTCGCGTTTTGCGGGGTCGCCAGTGTTCTCCAGAGGGAGATTTTTTCGTTCGCATAGAAACATCTTCGTGTTTGGAGCAGCTTTTATGCGCCTCCGTAGCGAACGCATTTGTTCTCGGTACGGGAGCGTCTACTTGAGCCTGTGAAGTGCATGATGTTGAGCGGTCGAGAACACGTCACTTACGGAAATCCTGCTCGGTAAGTCCAGGAACTGCGGCAATCTTCGCGAAACGCATCTGAATGGCACGCTGGCTAGAATCTGGTTTAAGCTGCATGATGGTCGGATATTGGCTTCGCCCGAAGGGTTTGTATTGTGAATATAAGATTTCACGGGTAGGCCCGACCTTGAGAGTGCACCTTACCGTTGTCGGTAGCGATTGATCGTTCAGTGTGACGTAGTAGACCGCTAAATCATTTTTCGCTTGGATCGTGGTAGGTGTTGCCGTTCCAGGATCTGCGAGTAGCTCAACGTTATTCCCACCCAAAATATCCAGGACATTCGGCAGCTGAAAGTCCCGAAAAAGACGCACAAAGTCTTGAAGTGATGGTTCTACCCACGCCACCGCCGGTTTGAGCTTTGCTTTGGATCGGGTTGAAGCGTCAATAACAGAGATCGTTTCGTGGCCAGCACCGTTGATATCCATCAAAGCCATACCAGGAATTTTCCAATTCGCCTTGATGCTCCAGGCCGTGCTCTTTCCGTCTTCCGACCATATTGTTGCTTCGCCGGAGGCAGTGCCAGAACTCAGGTCCGACATCCCCTCTTTCCCGCCCAGAGCTTGGATTAGCGACGCTAATCGTTGCTTCCCGAATAGATGTCGGGTCTCCAGCGTGGGTGTCAGAACAAAGCGATCAACCGTCTTTTCCTTATCGGCTTCAAGTAATACCCGAGAAGTTGCAACCTCGTAATTCGGGTTGTGTTTTGCTATTTGAATTTGGATGGTACCCGGTTGCAGTCCCGAGACAGTCAGTTTCCCGTCAGTGGTCTTGTAATTCGTGGTTTTACCTTTTTCATCTGTTAGCGAAACCTCGCATTCAGCCGGCACACAAGTGAGGTTAAGGGGGCCTGCGACTTTGATTTTCTTATTAGAGCTTTCGACCTGCTGAGGCCTGAGCGCGTCCAAAACGCTTGCGGGCGCACCAGCAGCTTTCAACTGATCGAATTCCGAGTCAGTAAGTGGCGCGGCAAGATTTCTTTTCTTGATGGCCAAAACAATGCGGTTCTCTGGTATTACTTTCCTTTCCACCCACTGCACTACTTCCTGGAACACTATGGGTGGCCCCTGAGTAATATCAGGCGGCCGCGTTCGCTGTCTGGCTCGGGGAGTTGTTTGACCGCCTCGGGCTTCGAGTGCTGCTTGCGTTGCCACTGGTCCAGACGACGCTACTTGAATCAGGCAAAAGCTCAAAGCGATAATTGCGAAGAATTTCATAGCCCCGTCACAGTGCACTTTCCTACGGCACCTCGGTTTCGGCCTTTTTGGCCTCAATCACCGTGTGTCTTAGCTGTCGAGCTTCGCGAAAATCGGGATTTCGGCGTAAAAGAAAATCCAGTACGCGTCTTGCTTTGTCGTATTCACCCGCTCTGTACAGCTCTTCAGCTCTTTGCATGACTTCAGCCAACGCGCTTTCAGACAGCGGCACCCGCGGCGCCGTAGTTCCTGTGGCTCCCGTGTTCGGAACTCTCGGTAGTAGCGTGGAGTTGTTAATCGATTGCTGTTGTGATGATCCGCTAGCCTGGTTTGTCGGAACTTCAGTGGAGCCGGTCTTTGCTATCTGCGGTGCATTCTGTCCCGCATACGACCTGTACGTAGCGGCTTTATCTTTGTAAGGCTTCGCAGCTTCAGGTGACGTTTGCCTCTGGGCAAGGATTTCCTCCCATTTTGCTAGCGCCGTATAATACCGGGTTTGGAGATCCAGATCTCTTGGAGGTTGGAAATCTTCTAGTCTTGTGACGTAATTGCCAATCTCATCCATACCGTCTGATTCCGGAGGTGGTGAGTTCAATGCCCATTTCAGCTCTTGTGATGCGTCGAAGGTCAAGTATTCGCGCTGCATAAAGCCGATGGGAAACGCTCGACCGTCGCGCACAAGCTGCACCTTGATCCAGTGAGGCTCCGTTGCAGGTAGCTCAAGAACGTGAATCGATTCTCCGCGCTCTGCCTCGTAAAGCGATTTTGATATGAGTGAAGGAGCGACAAAAATTGAAACTCTCGCCGGTTTTATCTTTGCTGTCGTTAAAGAGGGTGCCAGAACTGGACGCGATTGAAACATGTCCTTCACGCGACTGGCAACTCCCGTTTCGGCAAGCGCAATCAGAATTACAGCGCCGACGAGCGCTGCGGCCGTAACTTTGAGCCAAGTCGGAAATGGCGGGAAAAATACCCGTTCCCAAGAACTGCGACGGAGTTGGTGTAACTTGCGTTTCTGCCTCGCTAATTCAGCTTCGGCGTGCCGCCACTGTGGTGAGCGTTTTACATCCTCGTCCTTGATAGCCCTTTGGAGTTCCTCTATATCCTTCGTGATTTTCTGGATCTCTAATTGCCGGCGGTCAGGACTCATTGCTGCCCCGTTCCCTAGAATGTTCGCGAATGCGGGTTACCAACTGTTCTAGAAGTGCTCGTTTGACCTTTTTCTTCAATTGGAGCAAGCGCGGGTGATTGGGTGCAATGGCCAGCCCATCTGTAACGCGTTGCTCTGCCGATGGCAGTTGCCCTGCCTCTATGTCGTTCTCGGCTAGGCTGTAGAGATTTTCTGCCCGAAGCCGACGAGCAAGCCGCCTTTCCGAGAATTCACTGCTGCAAAGCAGTTCGAGCGATTTCGAGTATTGGCCGGTTTCTCTGGCTGCCCATGCAGACGTCAACGCATTTTCGAAGGTCGGCTGAGAATTCAAACCAGCGCTTACAACTTCTGCCTTCTCCTGAAGATCGCTATCAGGATCAGATTCAAGGAGGATTCGCGCAAGCACGTCACTTGCAAGCCGATACTCCTCCATTGCTACATAGAGGTTCAATTGCCGGCGTCGACCCTCAAGCACGACCTGTCTAGCGGCTCGAGCGGGGCTATCCCTAACTCCCAGCACTATCTCCCCCAGATATGGGTGATCTTTCCAAAAGAACCGCAAAGCGCGCCAATCAGATAACGCTTCGGCAAGACTTGCCGGTCCCTGAGCTGTTTGTCCAGTTTGCCTTAGCGCGAGGAGCGCATCCAAAACCCCGCACACCGGATGATGGATGTGGACGGCCTTGAGGCTATCCAGTAATTCACGCGCTCTGTCCAGTTTTCCTTCAGCAAGCGTGTGCAGTACCGCGTTGGCCTCTTCTTCGAACATCCGATGTAAGCTACGAACGTGCTCGCTCTCCGCTCGTGCTAAGTCATCCCCGCCGCAAAAATCCGAATAGGCGTCATACCAAAGCGCGGACTCCTCATACCGGTGTTGATGACGCGCCGCTTCCGCTTCTTTCAATAGCTTGGTCGCATTATCAAGCTGAATGTTGTCTTCCTGCTCCCGGAGTTCTATGTAATCCGATAAACGTAAGAGCTCCAGCGTGCCGCCATACCGCATCCCCTCTTCTATATGTTTCTTTGCGTCCGCGTAGGCGTGAGCGGCGATTTGAGTACTTGCCTTGGCGGCTTCTGCCATGGGCAATAGCTCACGATGGAACGCAAAGACGCTTGAATGACTAGGGGACCGCCGCATGACTTGATTTGTGATGTTATATGCATTTGTGTAATCACCTTCCTTGGCAAGTTGCCGGGCGTATCGGCGCACTGCACCGTCAATTTCGCGACGCAAATCCGTAATCTTAGAAGACGTTTCTCCCTTGTTCTCGATGGATTCCAATTCTTTCGAAATAGACAGCACTCGGTTAAAATCGCTTTCACTTGTAGCGTGACAGAGTTCGCTGTATAGCTCGTCCACCTTCTCGTCCAACTGCTTCGCTTCATCCAGGAGTACCGTTAATTGGTCGGGAGTCGCAGGTATGGTGAGTTGGTCTGATCGTGCATTCTGAATGCTTTCCCAAGCTTTCATGAAATCCTCGGGACTGCGAGGACGATTTTCGGGATCTTTCGCCATCGCCCGATGCACAAGTCGTGCGAAAAGGAGCATCCGCGTTTTCTCTGGACTCTCCTTGGCATGCTCCAAGGTGTCAATGGGCAAGCAAGGTGGAGGAGGATAAAATTGGATAGCGGCGAGAGCATCTTCCAAGTCTTCTGTTCGAACGGTCTTAGACAAGGGGTGCTCACCCATCAATGCTTCATAACAAATCACGCCCAGCGCGTAGATATCGCTCTTCGCCGTAGGGTTGCTAAGTGACTCTGGCGCCCAGTACAGGGGTGTCCCCGTTGCCATCTCGAGCTCAGGTTCGTTTACAGGCTTGCAGACTCCGAAATCCACCAATGTGACCGCATCGTGCTTCCCGACCATGATATTGGCCGGCTTAAGATCCCTATGCAGAAAGCTATTTTCATGGGCGTGCTGAAGCGCCGAGCAAATCTGTTTAAGCATGAAGTACCAGCGATCCAAGGGGATCTTGCCTTGCTGCTTGAACAGCGTCTCCAAGGTCTCTCCTTCGACGAATTTCATGACAAGAAACCCATATGCGTTTCCGTCGTTGGAGAAGGTTCCGAAGTCGTAGAGATCGGCGATATTGGGGTGAGTTAGCGTTGTTAGGGCGTGGAGCTCGTTTGCAAATGTCTGGTCAAGTGAGTTGACAGTTTTGACTGCTACCTTTCGTTTCGGGCCGTTCCGCACTTCATAGCCGGAAAATACCTTTCCCATCGATCCGGCTCCAATTTGTTCGACAATTCTCCACTGCTGCTGTCCGAACAATACAGATGGGACCCGCTCTGTGGAATCCTCGCTTGAACCGAATTCGCTTGTGTTCCAATCGCTGCCGGTGATGGGCTCTTCTGCTGCGAATGCCTTGGCTGACATGACTACATGCCTTGGCAACTCGGCCAGCCGCCTCAGGTATTCGGTCGGCTTTTCGTTCAGGAGCATGCCACCGCCTCTGGGAGACAAACATTATAATACCGGCGATACGACTAAGCGTGGAACTCTTTGCCTGCCAGCCGCGTCGCCTACGCACAGCTGTTAATAGTGCTCGCTAACAGAACGAATCTCACGACGAGATGCGCGTGAGTGAAACGAGAGTCGTTGACAAACGCTGAGTACGTGCGGTTGTATCGTGTTCGCCCGACCCTTGAAAAAGTGCCCCATTCGTAAGTTCGGTACTTGAGATGCCGTTGAGAACCCAATTCGCCTGCCTTATTCCGTACTCAGATGTGATATGATTATGCGCCCATAGGAGGTTTTCTGACGGCGAGCGCCACAGCGATTATGGATTGGGCGGCTTTGGGCGCTGCCGCCGTGAATGGGGAAATGCCGGCGGGCGTTCCGTGCAGCAGCGAAGCCTCGTACCACACGCTGGAAAGGACTGTGGGTAGTCTCGGCGCCAGCCAAGAAGACTTGGAAGAAGCATTGCAAAGCGCGGCGTCACTCCTCGAATTGAGGGGTAAAGACTTTCGCGTCGCGATATACGCCACTAAGGCGCTTTTCAAGACGGAGGGGATCGAGGGGTTAGCGGACGGGCTTGCCTGCATTCATGCCATGGCGAAGAACTTCTGGGAAGCCGCGCATCCGAAGCTGCAATACCGCGAATCGTGGTTCGGAAACCTCAGCGATTTTGTTCGATCAGTTCTCACGAATATCGATTCGCAGCAAACTGTGGCAATCGAACGCTGTGCCGATACTGCAAGCGATCTGGGCGAGTTCCTTGAGCACAAACTCGGAAAACAGCTCAACTTCAACACAATCGCCGTCGATCTCAGGAAGCTCATTCCGCGCAAGAAAGACACTGCACCGCCCGAACCTGCGCCCCCGAAATCTGCGGCTGAATCTCCGAAGGTCCTTCCCCTGAGTGCGCCCCCGGACGAGCTCAGCAAGCCGATCACAGCCATCCCCCTACCGCCCCCGGCCGGTGCGCCGACGGCACTCCAAGTCCGAAACGCTCTGCTGAAAGATGCCCATACCGCAAGGAAACACAACCGCGCAGAATTATGGCCCTACCGGGCAGTTCGCACTGCGGCCTGGCGGCAGATCACTAAACCCTTGACGTACGATTCGCAACTCGCGAGTATTCCGCCCCCCTCGGAGTACCTGATTCGATCTCTCGCTGAACTCACGGGTTCGGCCTCGTGGGACGATCTCTGCGACAAATCAGAGCAAGCGATCCCCGAGCACCCGCTGTTTTTGGATCTGCATATTCATTCGGCGAAAGCCCTGAGTGAGTTGGGCGGCGCTCACCAGCTCGCGGCGGAGTTCGTGCGCTCCGAGGCGCAGCTCTTTCTTGAAGAGTTTCCGTGGGTCGCAGAGTTGAAGTTCAATGACGGAACTCCTTTTCTCAGCGATTCCGCGCGCGCGTTCTTAACCGTGAAGGCCCAATCGGCCGAAGTACCGAGTACCCGGAGCACAATTTCGACTCGGCGGAAAAGGTTTGAAAACCTGATTGAACGGATCAGGGCGCTTGTGCAGGCGAACCATCCAGAGTTAGCACTGGCCGCTCTGGGCGCTCTCGATTCCGAGATAACGCGCTTTTCCCTGGAGGAATGGGATTCCGAAATCTGCGTAGAAGTATTTGAACTTTGGCTGAACGTGCTCGATCCCTTGCGCGGCTCGGACACACGGAAAAGCGAACTTTTCAACTCTGTCTTTGCCCGGCTGATCTCCATTGACCCCGGGAGAAAGATCGGGTTGGGCGAAATACAGGTTTGATAAAGGAGAAACATGCCAGAAGACGATGACTTAGTCGCACCGATTCAGCGAATCAATATCACTGTGGAAGCCCATACCAAAGGCCAGCCCGAGGGCGAGCTACCACTGAATATTTTAGTGCTTGGAGACTTTAAGGGAAGACCTGATGAGCTTCCTTTGTACCTCCCAACACAGGCCGTACATTCCCGGTCCGAGATTCCCGGCGCACGAGACGTACGAGGTACCAGGTCGATTACCAAGGACACTGATTTCGAAAGGGTACTGCGCGAGATGCATGTGACTATCGACTTGGACATTGGCGACACGGCATACGAATACAAAATTGAACGAATGATCGATTTTGGTCCGGATGCGATTGTTTCCAAACTCGCCCCGTTTGCGAAATTAGTCGAAATACGCCAAGCGTTGGAATCATTACTGACGCCTTTGAAAAACCCGCACGGGGTTCGAAAACTGCTCGAAGATGCGGTGCGGGACGAGTCTAAGCGCGAAGCGCTGGTTACTGCGATGGGAATTGAAAACGCCGAGGCGAGCGAAGGCAATTGAGGGCACAATGTCGCACATTTTCGAAAAGGTGAGCAACACCCAGGTCGCTGACCAAGAAAACCCGATAAAAGCTCCAGTAGTGGCTGAGTTACTGGATACCGCCGTCCAACAATTCCAAGAACAAGCGGGCACGACGGAGTTATACACCGAAGGAACGGGCAAAGATAAGAAAGAAAAACGAATTCCGATCCGTGAAGCGTTCCTTTGCATTCTTGCGGAAGTTCTGCGGAACGGGAACGAAACCAAACCGATTAATGAAATCGTGGTGAAGGAGCTGATCAAAGAGCTTGACATCTTCATGAGCGCCGAGCTGGACAAAATTCTTCACGATGCTCGTTTTAAAAGGCTTGAGGCGGCATGGACGCAACTCAAATATCTAGTCGACCATGCGGATTTCCGAAGGAATATAGAGATCAACGTGTTGAACATCTCGAAAGATGAGTTGCGCGAGGACTTGGAGAACCAGGCACCGCGCTCCTCATTCTTGTACAGGGTCGCTTACCAATTCGATTACGGCCAATTTGGCGGCCACCCGTACGGCGCGATGATCGCCAATTATGACTTCGGACCGAATTCGCCTGACATGTCGCTATTAAGAAACATCTCACGGATTGCAAATTGGGCGCATGCGCCGTTCATCGCGGCTGCGTCACCGGAGTTTTTCGGTGTGCGTGAGTTCCGCGACCTCTCATATCTCACCGATCTGGATCAGATCGTCGAAGGTCGCAAGCCTCAGAACACCGAGTGGCTTGAGTTTCGAAAAACGAAGGAGGCGCGATGTGTCGGATTGACATTGCCGCGCTTTCTGCTGCGCTTACCCTACGGTAATCAAAAGCCAACTAAGACATTCGGGTATACCGAGAGCGTGACCAATCATGACGCTTATCTTTGGGGTAATGCGGCGTTCGCGTTTGCCACGCGCCTAACTGAAAGCTTTGCCAGGAACCGCTGGTGCGCGAACATCATTGGTCCTCGCGGGGGCGGAGCTGTCAAGAATCTTCCATTGCATATCTTCCCCACGCTTGGAGGCAGCATGGGGGCTAAAATTCCGACGGAGATCATGATCCCGGACGAGCGTGAAGGGGAACTGGCGAGAGCCGGATTTATACCGCTTGCGATCAGGAAAGAAACCAATGAAGCCGCGTTTTTCTCAGCTAATTCATGCCAGGTTCCTGCTTGGTTTGGGGACGGCGACGAGCAAATGATCGACCAAGCCAATTTTAAGCTCAATACCATGCTGCCCTATACATTCATGATTAGTCGCGTAGCGCACTATATCAAGGCCATGCAGACAGAAAGACTGGGGCTGAACTACAGCGCGACCCAGATGCAAAAAGAATTAGAGAAGTGGCTTCAGCAATATGTCGCAAATTTCGACGCGCAGCCGGAAGTTAGGGCGCGCCGGCCGTTCAGAGAGTTAGAGATCGTAGTCCTCCCCAAACCCGGCGACCCGGGCTGGTTCAGAGTACAAATATTACTGCGGCCGGACTTCAAATATCAAGGTGCGGATTTCAAATTGTCGCTCGTCAGCGAAATGGCTGAAAGGGCGCAGAAACAGCAGAACCAATAAAGGAGAACTAAGATATGGCAGACGAAGCAAACATGACGGTACCGGGAATTCAGGGCTCCTGCGATATTCAGGGGAGAGAGGGAACGATTCGCGTGCAGTACGTTGAACACAATGTCTCGAGGCCGTACGACATTGATACAGGGCAGCCAACCGGCAGACGTGTACATTCACCGTTTGTGATCCGGAAAGAGGTGGACAAGGCCTCCCCACTTCTGTACCGCGACCTTGCTGAAGGCAAAAAGTACGATTCCGTGGAGCTCAAATGGTATCGCACGGCGAAAGACGGAAACCAGGAGCACTATTTCACAACGAAGCTCACGGATGCCCTGCTTGTTTCGATAAAGGCGTTAAAGAAGGATACGCAGGATCTATCATCGAAATCGTACAAGGACATGGAGGACGTGTCCTTTGTTTATAGGAGGATTGACTGGAAAGAAGAAACGAATGGCGTTGAGGCGTACGACGATTGGCGGAAAGCCTGATTGAGGTTGCTAGGACGCGGTGTCTGCGATTCGGTTGATCGAGCGGCTGCGGGGAGTAGCCAAAGGACGACTTTCGGTACAAAACTCAATCGAAAGCTACCTTCTGAATATATTGAACACGGTTGAAGGCGCGGTGCTTGCCAATCCGGCATATGGTCGGGCCGATTTTACGGACTTCCCATTCTCGAGTGAGCTGGCGCGCACTCTCGAGCGGCGTATCCCCGCGCTGGATCGTCGAGTTGAGAAAGTTCGTGTGCGCGTGCTGGAAGCGGAGATGCGCTTACCTGGGGAGCTTGCGTTTCTCGTGGAGTGGTGGCCAGCGAATTCCGCGGAGACCAATCGGTTCATCGCGAAGCGAACGGACGACGGTCAGTTTCACATTCCCGATGTTCTGAACCGCGCATCGATATGAACTTTAACCGCTATTTCGAAGAGGAGCTGACCTTTCTCAAAAACCTCGGGCCTGAGTTCGGGCGGCGCTGGCCGGAGTTGGCGCCCTTTCTGGGTTCTGATGATCCGAATGATCCCGCGTTCTCACGAGATCCGGATGTGGACCGGCTCTTCGAGGGGTTTGCCTTCCTCACCGGTCGTATTCGTCAAAAGCTCGACGACGAGTTCCCGGAGCTAATTGATACGCTGCTCTCGGTATTGGCGCCCGATCTGCTTCGGCCCCAACCGAGCGCAACCATCATCGAATTTGAGCCAATGCAAGGGCGCGTGCGCGGTGCAACGGAGATCCCGGCTCGCGAGGTAGAGCTTGGTGCAAAGCTCGGCAACGGTGCCGAGTGCCGTTTTCAAACCTGCTGGCCTGTCGAGGTCCTTCCGCTATCTCTCCAAGATGTCGCTTCCAAGGTACTTACAGATGGTGGTCTTGAGCTTCGCCTCAATCTTGTCTGGTACGACAAGGCGAGCCCTCCTGACCTTGATCGCTTGCGATTTCATTTGAGCGGTAAAGGCGCCGCCGATCTTTATCTGTGGTTTTGCGAACACCTGGTCAGGTGCGCGCTGACCGGTGCAGAGGTAGACCGGTCGATTCGGTTGCCCAAGCCCACTCCCCTGGGGTTCGTGCCTGGAGAGGCGCTCGTTTTGCAAACGGCGCCCTTCGACGGCGCCAGGCTTCTTCAGGAATATTTTGCCTTTAAAGCAAAGTTTCTCTTTGTCGAATTCTCTGGTCTCAAGGCGCTGCAAAAACTTGGCCGCCCGAAGGAATTTGCGTTATACCTGCGATTTCGGGACATTCCCGCACACCAATTCGATCTCTCGCCAGCAAACTTTCGGCTGTTTTGCTGTCCGGCCGTGAACATGTTCCCGGCAGACTCCGATCCAATAGCCGTGACCGGCGAGAGGTACGAGTATCCGGTTCAAGCCGCTGACAGCGACCTTTCCATCCACTCCATTCAGAGCGGCCAGGGATGGCTTGCGGGCACGAGAGAGCCCCGGGATTATGAGCCTTTCGTGTCCTTATCGCGCAAGCCCGATACAACTTACTACGACATAAAGTTTCGTCGGCACATTGTAACGGAGGAGCCACAGGCCTTCGTTTCTTTCGTGACACCCCGTCAAAAGGAACTGGTAGCCTCCCGAGAGACCGTGGTTTTTTCTCTGTTGTGCACGAACGGGTCCGCCGCCCAAACAGTGAAAGAGGGCCAGATTCATGACCAAACAAGCACGAGTCCGGAATATGCCCGGTTTCGGAACATCTCGCCCATTTCGCCATACGTTCCGGTTCCGACTTCGGCCGAGCGCCGGTGGCAACTGCTCTCGCACATGGTGCTGAGCCCCACCGCTCTCAACGATGTGGACAGGCTTGCCAGCATGCTCCGGATGTACAACATTCCGATCACTGCAGATCCACCAGTTGCACGCGCTAATATTCGACGAATTGAGAGTATCAGCGCAATGCGGGTGGCTCCCGCGGACTTCATGATGACCTCGGAACTCGACCCCGGCGGCTTTCGGGTCGGCGGCTATGGGGTCTCTGTACGCGGAACATCGGTTGAACTTGATATGGATGGCGAACAGTTCGCCTCTGAAGGCGATTTGTTCCTATTCGGGTCCGTTCTGAACCACGTTTTCGGGTACTGTGCAACGCTGAACTCGGCTACGCGACTGACCGTGAAGAATACCGCTACTGGGACTGTACACCGCTGGACGCCTCACGTAGGCTCGCAGCCCGCTCTTTGATCGCCAATGTCGCCCGACACGGTTCGCAGAACGTCGTTTTTCTCGCTGGTGGAAGCCATCGAACGGTTTTGCCAGCCGCAGGCGACCGTCGGACAGCTCGGCCCTCCCCAATACGAAGTCCTGCGCTTCCGCGTTGATCCCTCCTTCGCCTTTCCCGTATGCGATGTGTTGTCGCTGGAGCCTCCACAGGACGGAGAAGCCCAGTGGCCCTATTACACCGTCACAACAACATTTCTGAGTCTCCTGGGCAGCGGCTCGCCGCTCCCCGATCTCTACACCCAAGAGATCGTTCACGATCCCGAGCGCGGCGAAGCTAAGCGCGCGTTTTTTGATCTCTTTCACCACCGTCTGATATCGCTTTTTTATCGCGTCTGGCGCAAGTACCGGTATGCTTTCACGTTTCGGGAGGACTGCAAAGACCCTTATTCGCTTCGCTTTCTCCTATTAACAGGTGCCGATCCCGAAAGTATTTTCGGGCAAACTGCCGTTGATGCAACCGTGTTTCTTCGGTACCTTCCGGTGTTCTATCGCAAGCCACGGTCTGCGTCGGCACTGGCGCCTCTGCTCCGGGACTTTCTGGGAGGGATTAACGTCGCGGTCGTCCAATTCATTCCCCGGAAAGTTCAGTTCGAAAGCTGGCAGCACAGCGCGATTGGCGCGCAAAACAACTGTGTCGGTCGAAACATGCTCATCGGTGCGAAAGCGACAAGTCTCAACGCGGGATTTCGCGTATTAATCGGGCCGCTCACGTATGAGAGATACGTTGGGTATCTGCCAGAAGAACAGGGAATGCGACAAGTTGTGCAGCTCACAACATGGTTTACGACTGACCGGCTCGACTTCGATCTCGAGTTCCAGGTCGAATATCAAAGTGTCCCACTCTTTTGGCTGGGACAAGCTTCAGCCGAGCATCATTACGCTCGGTTGTATAAGCTCAAGTGTTCCTTACTCGGCCGGACGACTTGGCTGCGGAATCCGGAAAGGCCACCGCATACCGGCCAGATCTCTTCCATAATTATGCCGACTTCGCCGACGTCTTCCACAACGATGGCGGCGTAAGGGAAGGTCCTCACTATGGCCTCGCAAGCACTCAGTACCGCATATTTTACCTTCGAAGTCGAAGGATGTCCGACAGAATTTGGTATCTCCAGCTTTGAAGGGGAAGAGAGCATCTCCGATTTCTTCCGATTTGATTTGTCGCTTACAGCGACCGACGAGGACGTGGATTTCGACTCTGTGTTCAACTGCCCCGCGCGGCTAACGCTGCACTTTGAAACAAGCATCACCGTCTTTGAGGGGGTTCTCGCATGTTTTGAGCAGCTTGACGGAACCGACTACGTGATGAACTATCACGCAGTACTCGTACCAAAGCTATGGCTGCTCACACTGAGCAAACACAACCGCATTTTTCAGAATAAAACGGTGCCTCAGATCGTCTTGGAAGTGCTGCGGCTGAATGGCTTCAAGTCCACGGAGTACGACGTCTCGGGTGTTCGCAAGAAATATCCACAACGCGAATACGTGGTCCAGTACCAGGAAACTGACTTCAATTTTGCCTCTCGGCTGCTGGAACACGAGGGCATTCTCTACGTGTTCAGTCAGGCGGACCCGAAAAAAATCCTTTTTTTGGACGCATCCCAGCAACTCGAGCCGATTCCTGGTGATCCCGAGCTTTCCTATAGACCTCCGACCAATCAGGTTGCAACAAGCGAGTCGGTTTACGAGATCTCGATGCGGCAGAATATGCTCCCGAAGGAGTATCTTTTACAGGACTACAACTGGAGACGTCCATCTCTCGATCTGAATCAGAAAACCGACGTCGCGCCGAACGGGGCCGGCATCGTGATGGAGTACGGCGACCATTATAGGGACAAGAATGAGGCGCGTCATTTGGCGCGAATGCGCAAGCAAGAACTGGCGTGGCAGAAAAGAGTGATGGATGGGCGAGGAACTTCTCCCCGGTTTCGCGCAGGGTCGTTGTTCACGATGCGAGATCACTTTCGTTTTGACGGCGAGTACCTGCTGACAGAAGTCCAGCATCACGGAACGCAAGGAGGCTCGGGCTTCGCTTCGACAGCAAGCGGCCAGCGTCCCGGTGTCGAGTACGGTAATCGGTTCAGCGCAATACCTTCCAGCATCCCTTACCGGCCACTCCGGAAGGCCGTCAAACCGAGACTTTACGGCGCTATGAACGCCAAAGTGGATGCAGCCGGAGACGGTCAATACGCGGAACTTGATGATCAGGGCCGCTACAAATTAATCATGCCGTTTGATACGAGCGGCTTGAACGGAGGAAAGGCGACACGTTACGTCCGGATGGCTCAGCCTTATGCCGGCGAAGAATACGGCATGCATTTCCCTCTGCACAAGGGCGCAGAGGTTATCTGGACCTGCATCGACGGGGACATCGATAGACCGATCATCACGGGCGCCGTTCCTAATCCATCAAACGCGAGTCCCGTGACAGAGCAGGTTCAGACCAAAGCAATAGTCCGCGATCACAGCGCAAATGAAATCCTGCTTGAGGGGGCGAGAGGAGAAGAGCAGATTCAGCTTCGCTCGCCGACCAAGAACAGCTGCGTCACGATCGGTCACGGTCCGTCGGATGGCGTGAATATTTACACCGAAGGCGCGGTCGTGTTGCATTCAGGCTCTGATCAGGTCTATATCGAAGCCGCGAATCAGATCACCTTAAAAGTAGGAGACAGCGTTCTGTACATGGACAAAGAGGGCAACATCCGCCTCGAAGGCAAGCACATTACCATCAACGGCCCGGATATGGTTGATATAAATCCCGGGTAAAGGTCTCGCAGCAAGTCGATCTAAGCATAAGGGCTAGGGCTCACAGGCTTTAATCAATATGGCTATCTATCACGCGAATGATTTAATCTTCGAACTCCCGGCGGGTCTCAAAGACAAAACCCACCACGTTTTCACGGTTACGGATGAGGGGCCTAGTCCTTTTAACATTGTGATCTCACGCGCTCTGGTGGACCCGAGTGAAACGATCCAATCATACGGCGCTCGGTTGATTGCCGATTTGCAGCGCTCGTTACCACGATTCAGTCTCACAAGTTATCAGGAGGTAAAGGTCGATGGCAGTCTCGCACTCAGAATCGAATACAGCTGGAACAGGGAGAATATCTCGATGCGCCAGGTGCAGTTCTCAATATTTCCCGCTGTCAATTCGGTTACGCGCAAAGTTATACAGATTACGGGCACAAGTTCGGGACCGCTTAGCGGCAACTGGGATGCTGCCTTCACGACTTTGATTGCCACTATTCGACTTCAAAGCTCAGAAGATACTCCGCTGCAACAAAGAGCGTAACAGAAAAGAGCTGTTTGAGCACATGCCTTTCGCGGCACGCATAGGCGATCCAATCGGACACAGTCCAACTATGAGCTGGTTGGTCGACGGATTGCTGATCGGCGCTGCGGTCGCCGCAGCGGGGGTGTTAATCGTTGGGACGGGAGGACTGGCGGCAGCAGCCATCGTTGGTGGAGTTGCGGCGACGGGCGCCGGCATAGGAGAAGTGCTCTCAACGATGAGTTGGGCACCAAAAGACGTCGTTGGTGCAATTGTAGGCCAGTGTTCGGAAAACGTTCTGATAAACAAGAAATTCGCCGCGAGAGCTCATCCGGATTTAACGAACTGTTGTAAGCATGAACCCTCTCAGCCTCCTATTGCTGAGGGGTCGGCAACGGTGCGAATTAATGGATTGCCCGCCGCGAGGGTGAGCGATCGCACGAGTTGTAGCGCCGCTATCAGCAATGGTTCCATCAACGTACGAATAGGCGGCGGGCGAGTGCAGACGGATGTAATTCGGCCGGAAGATCTCGTTCCGGGATGGGTGAACGCAGCGTTATTTGCTGCAGGTCTCGCGAGTGCAATCATTCTTGCTGGACCCGTCGTTGCTGTGGCTGGTTTGATCGGGGCGTATGCTGGAGGCGGGATCGGCGCATATGTTGGGGGCGAGATCTGGGGTGAAGGTTCGGATGCTCAGAAATGGGCGACGCTTGGTGGATCGTTCGTTGGCGGAGGACTCGCAGCAAAGGGCGGGGCTTGGTTCGACAAGAACTACGTCATTACGTCTGAGGGGCTGGGTTCGAACTTCGGAAATCTTCGAATTCGTCCCCGCTTGCCAGAGTTGGATGCGACCGGCAAGGTACATGGCGAGTTGCCTGACTACGTGCCAAGTAACTGGACGAGGGATCAGCTCGGGGATCTCAAGTCTGATCTGGAAAAGAGCATCGAATTTCGAAAACAGGAGCAAGTGCAACTTGGTGAAGATGGGCCACACAGGGCTCGTATCAACGATGAGGAGCGTTTGCTTCGACAAATAAATAAGAAGTTAAGTGGCAGTTAGCAACGATCGAAAGGAGGATAGCATGGAATACGCAGAGCATTTGATTCAGAGAATCTTGGACGCGCCTGATCACTCACGTGTCGCCGTTTTAGCCAATGAATTGCTACGAGAGTTTCAGCGGGGGTACTCGGTTGAACGGCTTCGCCCTCTGCTAGCCAGCTATGACGGTGGAATAGTTGCAACTGCTGCCTGGATCGCTTCAGAGCTAGCGGAAACAGCGCGGCCTCTGCTGAGCGAAGTTGTACCTTTGCTAAAGCATCCTGCGAAAAGGGTCAGATTTCACGCATTGGATTGCCTTTTCTGGGCATCGATCGAGCAAGGATCGGAACTCGCCGCAGCATTTCGATTGCTGGGTGACGCGGATTCTGGTGTCCGCTGGAAGGCGATGCACCTCCTAGCGAGCCTTTCAGCTGAAAAGCTCCGAGCTGGTTTGAGGTTTCTGGCACAATCCGAAGGTGACGCGGAGCTCGCACGCGGCCTATCTTGGTTGATCTCCTCGGAAGCCGAGCGTCCTGAGATGATCCTTGCAGCCTTGGGATCGGACGATGCAATTATGCGCCGTTTTGCCGCCTTAGCTGCCGCCCGAAATCGGACCGAGCTGCTTGGGGACGTCTCCACAAGTGGAGATGATGAGGTCAGTGAGTTTGCACGCGGAAAAATGCGCCTTGCTCAACAGTCTGCCTAAACGCGCAACGGGTACGTACTCGACAGCATCGACTTACTCGGTCGCCGATTATGGAGCTAATAGTTATTTAGTTCCTCAGATAGGACAACTATCATGTTTTGGGTGCTTAGAAACGCGACGAGAAAGCGAACCGAGGTAGTCTGGAGCAAAGGTCTCTTCTTGACTCCCCGAGGTTTCGAAGCTCAAGACGGTTTCATCAAATCGCAGCTGTAGTTCCGGTCAATGCACAGTTAGCGGGTTCAGTGTTGGGGAGCGATAGGACCAGTAAACACTACAATCAACTCCAATGTGGGATCTTTGATTTCCGCCTGCTCCAAAAAAATTGCGATCTGAGTCGTCTCTACGAGGTCTTTCCAGATCGGTGCAGCGTCCGATGTTTCGGATAGGGCGAAGTATTGAAAGTCCTCTCGCGGGGCAATCACGCCAGGGCCGTTGGGCCTGTGCTCAAGCGGTATACCCGGTCCTGCGGCGCCCCGCATGCGAAAGACGCTAGTGTTCGGAGCCGGCTCGCCCGGTTTCCCGCGAACTGCGGTGCCAACCTTCGATTTGGCAGCGGTCGAAGTCAGGGCGCCCACCTTCGCCGGTTTATTCGATTCGGGCGGTAGTCTGAATGCCTTGATTCCCAGGAGGAACTCACCATTTTCCAGATCCTCTTTCGGGATCGGATCCGAAATATAGAACTCCCCGTCTCTCGTGAGTGGAATCAAACGCCAGTTGGTACGCCGAGCCCCAGCGAGCAGGTCGCGAATTAATTGGATTAATTCTTTGAATGGTGCGCCCGGTGAAAGGTGATCATAGGCGGGCAATGTCGAGAAAATGCTGCAAAAGGCCTGCAAAGATCCCGCAAACTGTAGTAAAGTACGAAACATTTCTGCGGGGTGGCAACCCACTTGCCGGACTCCGGATGTTGTCGTCTCCGGAAGGGCAATGAGGTGCTTCAAGTCGACTATTTGACTGTTCAGCGTCTGCAACAGAAGGAGATCGCGGTAGGAATCGTACCCTGAGGATGCAGCAGAAGCCCGGTCAGAGGTGCCGATCTCACGAGAAAGTGACTCGCGGAACGAGACCAGGTGCTTCACAAGCTCATCGACAGATCCTTTGAGTGCGATGTGAGCTCCAAGTGTGAGACAAGGAGGGACAAACTTCTCGTCAGGAACAACAATTCGCTCGGGCCTGGACACGCGTGCAATAGGGAGCCATGAATAGCCATCCCGCTTTTCGGTCGAGAGGAGTAAAAGAAAATTCGGCACGGCAAACGTGATCGGATGGTGATCGTCGGGGCTGGCCTCTAGTTGCTCGGCATTGTCCGTTCCAATTAAGACAGTGTTTGAGATGTAGCGAATCGGCCTACTGGGACTACGGCCTTCTGGGACGAACACGTTCGCAGCATCCAACCGCGCTCGCGGAACAGCGAGCAAAATTTCGATCTGTTCGATATCCTTGAAGGCTGCGGAATCAACCTCACGTTCCAGATGAATGGCCGCGCCTTCGGGTATATCGAAGAGCAAACCGTCCGAGAAGATGCCGCTTGCCCGTGTGATCGAAATCGTGTTCCCGGCAATGTGCGTCTTTAGCTCTAAAAACCCCCAATCCGCGTGATAAGAAGCGAGAAAGCGGAACTGAAGCGCATCCTCAACGTAAAGGTCTGACGCCTGAAAGTGCTGCGCGACGATGAATGTGCCGTCACGCCAAACAAGTCTTTGCAATCTAGGTCTCATCAGTTACACCATGCGCGGGCCGCCAGGGCTCCGAGGGTGCATTATAATACTGGACCACACCCGGAAACAAACGTGGATACTGAATCCAGCCCAGTACTGATCGGTCAGACAGAAACTGTAGCGCTCGCCTACCACGAATCGTTGACTTCAATCGCGCGTATCGATGAGGATATCCCAACCGATGCGTCCGAAGTGGCGGCATACGGAGAATCGCTGCGGGGCTTGGTGGATGACAATGCTGCCGACGCGCGCGCAATCGGCCAAAAGCACAACTATCCCGATCAGTGGTTGAATTACTGTGAACATGCCGTTCACGCTTTCCTTGACGAAGTTGTTGTCAATCACAAGCGCGCACGAGATTTTGGTATCTGGTCACAAAAGGATCAGAACGCGGGTGAGACATATTTCACTCACCTCAACGAACTTACCGCGCAAAAGACCAATACGAAGCAGTTGGGAGACGTGCTCTCACTGTTCGCGCTATGCATGGAACTTGGATTTCGAGGTCTTCGCTCGCACGAAGACGTCGAAATGCGCCTTATTGCAATAACCGCTCGGATCGAGATTTGCGGATTCATAAGTCCGCCGGTTTCCGAGTACCCCCGGCTCCCCGAAGCCAAAAGAGACTCTGCCAATCGGGCACCCTTTCTCATTGGGGTGCTGGCCGCCCTGTTGCTCCTCTTGGTCTACGCCGTAATGGCGGTAACCCTAAATAGCAAAGCCGATGAGGTTAAAGCCAGTTTAGCCGAAGTGCAGGCCCGGCCGTGATGAAGGAATATTTTTGGCCGTCGGTCGCCGGTATCACCATTTTTGCAGCGATATTCTTCGTCGCGGACGGCCTTATTGGGCGTGCGAAGGTTTTGGTGTTGTCTGCGGCGGGTTCGGCTGTTGCAGCATTGGCGGCGTCCAGGCTATCAAAACGGAATGAAAGAGACACACACCGAGAAAGCGCAACGGTCGATTCGGGGCCAGTGCCGCAACCGCAGGCTGGTTCTCGGCCGAGCAACCTCCTGACCGATGTCGCCAAGATTTGCCGTTTGCTCAAGAAAGCGTCTGAGCGCGGCGTCGCCTTTCTTGTTTACGAGAAATGGCCTGCGGACCGTTCGGTTCTTGCCCATTCCGGCACGGGCTGCAAAGAGATCGTTAACCGTCCGGGAGGACGACTCAGCAAATCTTATGAGTTCTACATCGAGCTGGGCCTACAAATGGCCCTCGATCCGACTGTGTGGCGACGATTCTCGGCCGCACTTTCCGGATTCGCCGGAAATCAAAGCTCCGCGCGGGCGCTGATTCTGGTACGCGATCTACCCTGTGAGGGATCAGAGGAGGTTTCAGCATCTGATCAATGGCAAAAGGTAGTCTCAGTTGCTACCGCAGCAATCGGGGGTCGAATTCCTGTGTATGTAATTTATCGCGGACTCGAAAACGATTCCGATATTGGCTCTCTCTTCGCCAAATACGCTGGTTTTGTCCGACCAAACGACGCGCTTGGGGTGACTCTGCCCGTTCCATTGAATGTTAGCGAAGCAAATTGGACGGCTTATCAGGCCGGACGGATTGACACTGGAACAAATTCGCTTTTCACCCGTCTCGCTGAGCGATTACCTGTCCAGCTCGGCGTTCCAGACCAGACGGACAACCGCAGAGCCGCATTTCGATTTCCGCGATTCTTCCGGTGGTTTCCCAAAAGCCTAGGGACAGACTTGGTTGAGCAAACTGGAGCCGACCCGGATGCCGCTTTCCTGCGGGGCTTTTATTTTACTGGGATGGGTGTACGTCCGGTAATCGAATCTCCTCTTGCTGAAATCCCAAGCAAATCTGAATCGGATGCACATGCTCTGTTAAAAGGGCTTCGAGCGAGTCTTAGACTCAAGCGCGCAGCTTTGCGACCTGCTCGACTGTCCTACCCGGAAGCGCGGCGTCTCGAGCCGGAAGCTCCGAGGTTTCTCGAGGGTGTTTTCAACGTCGTTGTTGACGATCTGCGCCGCTGGTCAGGGGCACCGGCGCGCTGGATGCGAGTAGCATTCTTTGCTGGTCTCGGGCTTGCGACCGTGATCGGCGTATTGTTCATTCCGTGGTACAAGAACCATCGTCTTCTGAACGATGCACAGGCGGTATCGGTGCGGACTTCAACTTCAACAGACGTGTCGGACTCTCAGCGGGTAGCCGGTTTGATGGTTCTGGAAAAAGCCCGGATGTTGGTCGAACGCCTTCGCGATCACGAAACGAATGGCCGACCGTTTTGGTTTGGCTTTGGCTTCTACCAAGGCCGAAATATAGTGGGGGATGTCCAGCAGGCGTACTTATCCCACGTTCGATCGGAGCTTGTAAGTCCAACGCGTGAGGCGATGCGCGGTTTCTTGCAAGCCTTACCAGGTTCTCGCAGTTCGTTGCCGGAAGACACTCAGCCCAGCTTTAAGAATACATACGACACGCTGAAGGCCTACCTGATGATCACCTATCGCCCTGACAAGGTCGACAGCGAATTCCTCACTGAAGCACTGACCAACTGGTGGATGAAAACCCGAAAATTCGACCGCAAAGATGTGCGCGATCTCGCGGCAAAACAATTCGCCGCGTTCAGTACGGATCTGATCGAGAATTCGCCTGGTCGCATAACGCCGGGCTTGGAGGTTGATCGAGGCCGGAAGTATCTGCAGGCCTTTGGCGCGACCGAAGGCGTTTACGAGCGCATAACGGACGACGCCTCCAAGAAGGTTCCGGAGATTGATTTCGCCGCGCTCTACTCGCAAAGCGCCCAGGTGATTGTGAAGACGCCGCGAGTTCCGGGCGCGTTTACCAAAGTGGGCTTTTCGCTCGTTTCGAAACAGCTGGCGCAAATTTCGCAGGCTTTCAAAGTCGAACAATGGGTAGTGGAGTTGCCGTCCATCGACACAGTCCAGGTGACGACAGATCTTCGTGAGAGGTACGAGAAGGAGTTCATCGCTGACTGGACTACCTTTCTCAAGCAGACCGATATTGTCGTCTGCCGAGCCCGCCTCCAAGATACGGCAAAGCAACTGCGCCTACTTTCGGGGGCGGACGGACAATCTGCACTGATGCAGTTGTTTGGGGTTGTTGCGCAGAATACTGATGTGCCTTTCGCAAGTCCAATGTTTGTGCCGGTCCAACACATTGTCTCCCCTGATCCTGCAGCCACCCAGTCAATCGCGGACCTGAAAAAAGCTCTTTTCGAACTGTCCGATGCGCTGGCTTCCGCGCCCGAAAACGACGTGCGCTCGTCGGTCGGGGGTCAGATACGCAGTGCAAACTCTGCTGTTTATAACGTCAAGCAACTTGTGGTCGGAGTTGGCTCTCAAACGAGCGGAGAAGCCGGAGAACAAGAAAACGTTGTGCGCAAAGAAGTGATTCGTTTACTGGATCGTCCAGTAAGCGAGGCCGAGGCCTGCATTCCGGGACTCCAGTTCGGCGGATGTCAAAAACTTATGGCGGCCGTTGCCGGTTACCCGTTTGGCCGGCGCGGCGAGGCGACAGTGACCGATGTTGATACATCGATCGCATCTCTCAACCAGTTCTATCGTGATCGGCTAAGCGACGTAATTACTCATTCGGACAGCGGATACGCCCCGAATTCTGCGTCAGGGAAGCAGGTGAACGGAGACTTCGTACGGCTGTTGAATTGGTCAGAAAGAGTAAAGAAGGCTATCTCGGGTTCCAATGACGTCTTGATCCGAGCGTCGGCCACTCCGGGAATTAAATCAATCAAGTTGAAGGTGGATGGCCAAGAACAAGAACTCGTACTCGGGCGAGATGAGTTCCAGCGCTTTACCTGGAAACAATCTGCTGCTGGCGCGGAGATGAGTGTGGCGCTTGATGGAGGCGTTTCCGTTCCTGGTCCGCCTGCACCCGGTCCGTGGGGAATACTGAGGCTCTTCGATCAGATGCATTTGGTGAGGCGTTCGGATTCGGAGGTGTCGTTTGATTGGGAGATAAGAGAGAAGGAAACGAACCGTCCACTATTGAACGCAAGCGGGAAGCCATTGACCATAAGCTTTACTGTTAAGGGGGCGATACTCCCGCTGCTCGATCCGGCGAGCCGAGCGTTCGCGGGATGCCCCTCAAAGATAGCCGAGTGATTATCTGAATTACGCTAACCCCCTCGATGCTTCACTTCTTCAGGAGTGAGGTTTGTCTCGAAACTGCCGTACACTCTGAAAGGTTTGCCCTCTCTTGCTGCTACCTCCTGTGGAACAAAAACGGTCCATCTTCCGTGAACATTTCTTATCTCAAAACCTTCGTCGAAACCTCCGGGATTTCTGTACGTGGTAGTGGGTAGATAGGATCGGAGATCACGCACATCCACATCGCTCCAACTGGAGGGTAGCTCGAGTCCGTGCTGTCCTCTCCGATCTTTGTCATTTCGGGTGAACCCAAAATGATACGAATCTTTCTCGATCTCATAACGCTTAACATCGCCTCTTCCGATGTCACTTACTACAACATCGAAGTGCCCGAGTGAATTTTTCAAATCTAGGATAAATGGTTGCATGTTATATGGGTCCAAATGATGTCTGCCCGGTTTTGCCTTTGTCCATTTCACGATCCATGCTTTCCATTCATCAGGTATGCTGCCCAAATCGTAAGCGGTGCCGCTTCCTGCCACATAGTGCTCTAGCAGCGCTGCGGAGAATGGGGGACCCAATTTCAGATAGTGGTTGATGAATCGCAGTAAATAAGGCCTTCCCCTACGAGGCGTGAGCAGCGCCACGTGAAGCGCCACATTTCCCAACTCGCGATGCTCCGCAGGTGAGTTCGGGTTTGGCAGACGGAAGAGGCTCCGTCGCCGTTTCGGCCATTGTTCCGCCATTATCCTCCTGATCGTGCAACAAAACCGCACCAAGGAGCAAGCGTTTTCTTTCAAACCACGCCTACGGTGAACCGCCAGGCGGACCTTCTCGCTCGGTTATAAAGTACGCAGATCGCACTCAGCGGATGGGCAATTTTCATTTGGTATTGACAATGCCACTGAACGTGATATGCTCCAATCCCGACTCATAAGGAGGAAGCGTGTGAAACGCTGTATCCTAACCATTTCAGGCGCGGCTGCACTTGTGCTGTTCGCGACGCCTCGGACGGCGATATCGCAAGTGTCGAACGTACAATACACACTTGACGTATACGTGGCTTATACAGGTGCGGGAACCGTAGATGACAAGCACAAGATCTATGTCGTGCTATGGGATCCGGCCGATTTTGTGAAGGGCCTCACGATCACGCCTTTGGCTATAAAATCAACGTCGTCAAACGCTCGAACAGTCAGATTTGATCACCTGAACAAGACACCCATTTGCATCAGTGCAGTTTACGATTCGAGCGGAAGCTGGGACACTCGATCCGACCCGCCCGGAGGTTCATCGATGGGACTTTACAGCAAAGTTCCGGGACGACCCGCTCTCGTGCAACTAGATTCTGACACAGCCGCAAGGATCGATCTATCCTTTGGCGACAGCGTGAAGATGTGGTTTAAGACGGCGGCAAAGTAACGCGCGACTCGGTGCGAATTTTCGGGCAACGAAGATCTTTCTCGTTACACCTGAGCTCCGTAGGTGCGAAATGGAGCCGACCGCGATAAGCATTTAGCTCAAATCGAGATGGCGCCTAGGTTCAAGCCGCGGAAGTTGGAATCCGACCCGCTCCCGAAAAGGAGCAGTTTACCGGATAGGCAGAGAGCACCGGGCCGAGCTAGCAATTTAAAAACAATTACGCGGGAAAACAGCGCTGCTGCACATCAGGTCTTACGTGTAATTGTCGCAGCCATCAACCTGGTCTCGGCCCAAATTTCGTCAAGTCAACCGCCACTAATTAACACGGGATAATAGTACGCTGCTTGTTCTTGTCCTTGCTCCTCACGACGCATACCCAAATAGTAACGGCCCGGTTTCGCTGAGGAGAGGTCAAATGTCACTACGACGGCGATCTTCTTATCAGTTCCGGTCGTAGTTGCTGAGCCGAGGGCGATTGCAGTGCTTTCGGAGCGCGATTTCAGGATCGCCAATACATATCGGCCCGGATGACTGAATAGCGGAAGTGTGACGTGTAGCTCGTCGAGCTTCCTTGGGAGCGTTGCCAGCACGCGCCCGTTTGCGGTATCATCTTCGCCCAGACCTCGAACCACGCCTTCATTTGTCAAGTCAACCGCGATAATTGCGGTTCCGCGCACCCGATTGGCTGTGAACAAGACGATCACAAGGATGCAGGCAAAACCGACGACTACTGCTGCCCAAATTGAAGCCGTTCGTTTGCGCCTGGCCGTCCGTTCCGCGCCTTCGATCTCGGCGAGGCGCGCATCGCGAATCGTCTTGAAATCGGCGAAGCACGGCGAACAGTGCCAGATGTGATCCCAGGCCGGATCGTCCCTGCCGATTCTGCGTTCGCCGAGCGCCCGCATAGTTTCGGGCGGTGGACATCCTACGCGCTCCGGGTTCGGGAACGCGTGGAGCAGGATCTCCTCTATCGGGTTATCGTCTTCCTGTTCAGCGGCCACGCAATCCCGTGTCTGGGCCGAGCTTGTCATCGAGAACCCGGCGTAAGATACGTTTGGCGGCACGATATCGAGTCTCGGCCGTGCGCGGCTTTAGGTGCATGTCGCGATCGATCATGGAGCAAGGTTCGCCGGCCATATGCCGGAGAAAGATTTCTCGATCTTGCGCGTCCAGGTGTTCCAAGGCTTCACGCACGAAGACCCGTTTTTCAATTTCATCCCGACGCCGCAGATCGGGAAGTGCTTCCACGTTTCCGTGCACAACTGTCACATCCTTCGACTGTTTGTTCATGGCTGCACGATTTAGCGCCGTATTGATGGCGCGAGTGGCATACGCACGCAGGTTTTGAATGATGTGGAGCTTCCGCCCGACCCGCTCAGCAGCTCGAATCACAACTGTTGGATCTTGCTCGCTACGAACAATCGCTTTGCCGGCTACGTCTAGAATGACTTCACGATCGGCATCGGGTACTGGAAGCCCAGTTTCGGTTCGGAGATCAACGCCATCCCAAGCCATGACACCTCGAAAACACGTTTTCGCTCATCATTGCCGGAGCGCGGAATGCGGCGGCAAACCCCAATTGTAATCCGGGTGATTTTCTGAACAAGCGTCGAGACAAAAATATTTGCCGAGGGCTGCGGGAAAGGACGGTTTTCTTCCCATCTGTACGTGCGAGGGGCCATGTCCGGCGCCTCGGAGCTAACATTTTGCCAATCCCCGACGAACCTCAAAATTCAAAACCGAAAGCATTCATTGTGCATTATCAAGTCCGGGGCCGGCGGAAACGGCAGCCACTGACGAGCCGTTGTAGTACGGTTGAAGAAATCATTGACCTCGGCCAACGATCATTCCCGGCGTTCACCGAACGAAATCCCTGGATTTGTATTGACTCGAAACACGCGACCGTGTTCGTGGGTCTCGATCCCCAATCTCAATCGCGCAACCCCAACGCCATGAGCGACGATGCGTTGAGAAATAATATGTCTTCTGACATGGAGTCTATCCAGCAATGATAAGAAGCTTAGGAATTCTTCTGCTCCTTGCGGCATGTCTGTATGCTGACCAAGCCGCATCCTTTTCACACGGCGCGGATCTCGATACCGTTTACGAAGCCGTTCTCAACCAGGTCAAGAAAGATGGTGCGGAGGTTGAGTCTGCGTCGAAGGATGCCGGAATCAAAACGGCAGTGACGGTCACCGGGCACTACAAGCAGACGGGGTCATTTCTGGAAATCACATTCATTTCCGACGGCCCGGCACAGACTACTGTTCGGGTCACGGCATATGAAGAGAAGCGCTATAAAGGCTTGAAAACCGAGCCGTGGTCAACGCCGAAGGCTAACGAAAAAGAATCACAAGCAGAAGCGGCGAAGTTGAAGCAGGAGTTGGGGTGGTAAGTGTCGGGGAATCGAGCCACGCTCATTCGCCCCGTAAATCCCCGATCCCTTGACAAATACTTCCGACCGCTAGAGCCGAAGATCCTATAACACCATACGCTGTAGCGGGGTTCGGAGCGATAAGCGTGCCTGTTGCAAGTAAGAGATTTCCAGCTGCTGTGACCGTTCCGGCGAGTATTTTCCCTATTCCATTGAAGATTTTCTTTTTCTTGTTGACATCAAGTTGAGTTGGTGCCGAGCTATTTGAGCCACTCATAAGCCGTTCCTTGATGCGTTTGAGTTCGTCCCGAGCTTGTTCCGCAGTTGCCGACGGCTTAGCCTCTCTGTGACCCAGCCTTTTTCTGGCGTAGTGGATGAGAATCGTAATTTCAGCGTCTGGGTCGTCAACTCCTGTACCTCGCAGCAGTCGAACGTCTTCGTCAGGAATGGCGTTTCGCCGCAACTCTGCAAACGTGATATCTGGGGCTTCATCGAGGGCTGATAAAACGCCACTTTCTCGCATCTCATCTACGACGTGCTGAACATACCAATTGTCGAGTTCGTTGCCCAGAGCGTTCAGCAACTCGGGGTTGTCAGATCGCTCGCCAACAGCTTTTGCGAACCTTGCCGTTGACGACAATTTGCCAATTGCGTAAAGAAGCTCGTCCCCTTCGGGATGCATGTGGCGGCGGCGGTACGGTCTTACATGGGTTCGCGCCAATGCAGCCAAAAATTCCCGATATTCGCTGTCCGTCACGTTTGCCTTTCGCTCCGAATTTATCACTGACCCAGCCTCGCTTGTCGCGAATTGATGCGTTTGACGTAAACACGAAATGAATTGTCGGCTGGCGTGAACCTACCAGCCGTCTAAGTTGACTTGGCCCGGCTTCCGGGATTCCAGAGCCCGCCAAACGCCTTTTCTTTCTTCGCATTCGCACCGGGCGACCCGTCGTCAACACTTTCTTTTGACTTCCCCTCGCCAACACCGCTCGGCAAAACAAAGTGTGTGACTTCCGGGTGACCCCGCCCGGCGCCTACCCCAATGCTCGAAAGGCGTTCGTCGCGTCTTTCACCCCTCCGCCACGGGGTCAGTTGTTGAAAGGCAAAAAGCACAGTGAACACACAAAACGCAACATCAGAAATCGTATCGAAGTCACTCGCCACGTTAGCCGAAGCGCTGGAAGCAGGAAACAGCGCAGCGTTGACCGCATACCTGAGCGTCATGGCACGCTTTCACAGGTATTCATGGGCGAATTGCCTACTGATTGCCGTGCAGCGCCCGAACGCGACGCACGTAGCGGGATTTCGAGCATGGCTCGGTTTAGGGCGGCATGTCCGAAAAGGAGAGAAAGGCATTGCCATTCTCGCGCCGATTATCACCAAGTGCAAATGGGACAAAAAAGACGAGCAGCACCGCGACAATAGCAGCACCGCCGAAGCCGTTGAACATTTGGTCGGTTTCCGTAGTGCATATGTCTTCGATATTTCCCAAACCCATGGGGAAGATCTCCCGGAGTTCGCCACTGTAAGGGGTGAGCCGAACGAATACCTACAACGGCTGAAGGCGTTCGTAGCTTCGCACGCGATCATGCTCGACTATGATGCCGCGATTGCGCCAGCGAAGGGCGTTTCGTTAGGCGGAAGAATCGCGCTCCTACCGAACCAACCCGCCGCGCAGGAATTCTCGACGCTTGTCCACGAACTGGCACACGAGAAGCTCCACAGAACAGAACGCCGTATCGAAACGACGAAAACAATTCGGGAGACCGAGGCGGAAGCTGTCGCCTTTGTAGTCTGCCACGGAATCGGACTCGATACCAACAGCGCTGCAGCGGATTACATAAAGCTGTACAACGGCAACCGCGCCACGCTCTCCGATTCCCTTCACTTCATTCAGTCAACCGCTGCCGAGATCCTCACCGCCCTTCAAAACGGCGCTGACCCCGCGCAGTAAACCGCAACCAGTTACTTAACCACTCACACATCGGTCGGAGTAGGAATTAAATGATTACTCATAACCCCCTCCACAGATCCGTACGAGCGGCATTCCCGCATACGGCTCCCGCCTCAGGTGAGGACGCCCATTCGCCGCAGAGGGTAGGGATGGCAAACGGTGGCGGGCGGAAACCAGCGGTCAATGAGCCGATACATTCTTTTCCAGGTGACCCGTTTCCGGCTCCCGCGCATTTTGAGCGCATGGTGCCAGTAATGGCCTATCTGAAATCGAAAGTGCTGGATGGCCTTCAGGTTGGTCGGCACCCCGTGATAGCGAACAAATCCGCCCACCACAGAGCCGAGCCATTTCCCTTGTTGGGCAATGGGCTCGTGCCGGCGCCTGCTCAGTTCGGCCTTGATCTCCTGAAATTTCCTGCTCATCCGTTTCTTGGCTGTCCGGCGAACGACCGTATACATCCCATTGCTTCTCTTCTTCCCACAAATGTGGGTGAAGCCCAAGAAGTCGAATGTCTCCGGCCTATCCTGGCCGCGCCTGAGACGGTTCGCAGCCGCGTACGGCCCAAACTCGATCAGCCGCGTCTTTTCCGGATGCAGCGCCAAACCGAACTTCTCGAATCGCTTCTTGAGTTCGGCCAGACACCGCTCCGCCGCCGCTCTGCTCTGAAATCCGATCACGAAGTCGTCCGCCCACCTTACGACGATCACGTCGCCGCTGAGGCTGTACGTCTTTCTCCAGTGATTGATCCAGAGGTCGAATACGTAATGAAGGAAAACGTTCGACAGCAGCGGGGAGATGACCCCGCCCTGCGGCGTTCCCTCATCGACAGCCTTCCATCTCCCTTGCTCCAGCACGCCGGCCTTGAGCCATTTGCGGATCAAACGCACGACGCGCAGATCTCCGATGCGATGCTCGATGAACTTCACGAGCCATCCGTGGTCAATCGTGTCGAAGAACCCTCGAATGTCCGCATCGACAATCCAGTCCACTTTCTTCGTCAGCATCCCGACGTAAAGCGCATCCAGGCACTTGTGCTGGCTGCGCCCCGGCCGGTAGCCGTACGAGAACCCGAGAAACTCCGTTTCGTAGACCGCATTGAGAACCATGACACATGCGTACTGCACGATCTTGTCCTCAAGCACCGGCACCCCGAGCGGCCTCTGTTTTCCATTAGCCTTCGGAATGTAAGTTCGCTTGACGGGCTTTGCTCGGTAAGCCCCTCGTTTCAGCCTGGAGGCGAGATCAGCAAGGCAAGCTTCCAGATCCTCCCCGTATTGCTTCCACGTCATCCCATCGATACCGCTCGCGGCCTCCCGCTTGAGGCTGATATACGCCTCCCGCAGGGTGTCCACGCTGGCGATGTGATGCATGAGGCTCGTGAACTTGAGCTTTCTCTCTCTGACTGCAACTTGACGTACTCGCCCCAGCGCGCTTTGCACCCTTTCCCGGCCTTGTATCCGGCGAGTGTTTTGCTCGGACGAGTTCCCCTTGGCCAGAGCGCTTCCCTCCATCCCCTCCGCCACCGGTTGTCTTCCGGCTTTGTTCGGGGACTTCGCAGGTACTACCGCTCCGTCCGACTTCCACTGCTCGTGCATCATCGGCGTGCGCCTTTCGGCTTCCCGACACGGCCTTGGCGTCTTCCCAAGGCGAGCAG
>JAFASD010000550.1 GCA_019244945.1 Acidobacteriaceae bacterium
CACCGGGGAGCCGCCCTACCCTCACGCGAAAGTGTTCAGCCTGAAGTGCATGTTCGATGAGTCGCGTCACGACCTGATTGCTATGAGTGACAGCGATGTTCGCGTCGGGCCGGATTTTTGCCGAAGCGTTGCAGCCGAGTTTGAAAATCAGCGTCTCGGATTGATTACCTGTCCCTATCGCGCAGTTGCCGGCAAAGGAATCTGGTCGCGGCTCGAGGCTCTGGGCATGAATACCGATTTTCATGCCGGTCTTTTCACCGCGGTAATGATGGAAGGCGCCCGCTTCGCCGTCGGGCCGACGATTGTAGCGCGAAGAGAAGTTCTGCTCGCTCTTGGCGGCGTCGAGCGCGTCAAGGATTACCTCAGCTCAGAAGATTTCATGTTGGGCAGATTGGCATCAGACTTGGGGTTCGCGGTAAGTCTGTCCTCGTACGTGGTCTAGCATATGATCGGCAGCGATACGATGCTCCAGAACTTTTCTCACCGCCTCCGCTGGGCAAGAACCACACGGCGCTCGCGTCCTTGGGGCTATATAGGGCAATTCTTCACGCACCCACTGCCCGTGGGATTGTGCATGTGTGCCGCTTATCCCGGCTGCTGGAAGCTGCTTGCTGTGACCATCGCTCTTCGGATCGCTGCGGCCTGGACAATCTCAGAACGAATCCTCCGAGCGGCCGTTCCGTGGCTCCTTCTGCCGTTGCAAGACCTAGTGGGCTTCGGTTTCTGGATAGCGGGTTTCTTCGGGAAGTCCATCCTTTGGCGCGGGCAACGCTACACGCTGAATCGGGACGGAACCGTTGAATGGGCGGGTTAGCGGCCGCTCTGGTCTTTAGGTGGCTTCTGATCTATCTGCTCTTCCACTTCCTTCGGCGCTTCTAGATCGTTGATCGAATAGTAGCCCTGGAGAGTCGCGTTGGAATCGGCTGCTTCTTGCAGGCTGCGTGCTGTATGTTCCGCCTGGTGCGGAGCCTCTACCAGGTTCTCAGGCTTATCGTGTTCTTCTTGCGGGGGCATGGGTACGTCTTAGGGTAACAAGTCCGCCAGATTGAGTTCGATGCGCAGCGCTTGAGAGCTGATTCTGCCGTCCAGCACCTCAACGGGCGGATTCTCGCATTCAAAAACCCAGGCCCGCGATTTATAAGGATCGATCACCCAGATACACTGCACACCCATTTCCTGGTAATCCGAAACAGAGGCGTTCACTCGGCTCCAACGATCGTCTGGCGAAAGGACCTCAACACATAACAAAGGAGGCTTGCCGATCACTTCTTCGAGTTCTTCGATGACACACACATCCGGAACACGAACACGAGTCGCCGATACCCGCACGCGCTGTGCGACGAGTGTAAGCAGCTTCTTTCCTCCAAGCCTCTCGCTTAATCTCACAAGTACTTGAGACTGCGTATACGCGTGCTTTCCTTGTCCCGCGTTCCGCTCCAGAATCACGCCGTCGACGTATTCGCAGTCGGGCGAATACGACGTGCGCATGTATTCGTCCAGCGAAATGAGATTCGGCGCAGTGGCCATCGAGCTATTGTCCTCCGGCCGCTGTGGCGCTTTTTGCCGGGTAGGTCGACAGGAATTTAGTGATTTGTTCTGTCGCTCCCGGCTTGGCTGCTGCGCACAGGTGAATCTGCTCCAAGGCATTCGAGAGTGAGCGCGGTCCTCCGATCACTTTAGCCATCCGCGGCTCGAAAAACGCCTTGGCTCGGTCGGCGGCTTGGTCACTGCATTCTGCTGCTGCGGCCAAGCCAGGCAGCCGAGCGGCGTAATCCGTGCCGATAGAACTCGGTAACTTGCTCACCACCTGATCGTAATGCTCTTTGATGTATGCATACGGCAGCTCCGCGATTTTCGGATTCTCGGCAGCGCCGCCAAACATGCGCATCGACATACGCAGGTCGAAAGTTCCATCGAACGTCATAGCGATGCTGCGCCGCACTAGGTTTGGATCTTGGAAATCGCCCAAAGCGGCAATCAGCATGGGTTTGAAAAACGGATCGTGTTCGGCTTTCGCGGCGACCAAAACTTTGTCGTAAAAAATAGAGTCGCTGTTCCGAGCGGCGACTGCGAGAATGGTGCCGGCTACGTCAGGCGCAAGAGTGTTGTGGTCGTCAAGCCAGACGTTCGCCAGGTGCTTTGCCTCTTCGATTAGTTGCGAATCTTCGCCACGGTTTGCGACGAATCCGACAAGCTGGGGGCGTAGCAGTTTTTCCTCGGGAGTGTCAGTAGGCTTGGGCTGCCAACCGAGCTGACGCGCGCGCACTCCAAACATATCTTCGATGTAAGCAGCGTAGTTCGTCTTCACGTCTGCGTCTATGTACTGTTGCGGGACAGACGCAAGTCGAACGGCCGCCTCCAGAATCTCTGGATGAGTATCGTCCTTAAGCCGCGGCACCAACCCGAGGATCTCATCCCACGGGATCTGGCCATCGCGGGCCAATACGTCCAGATCGCCGAGCGCGCCGACCTGTTCGGCCAGGGTCAGATCGTTGCGGTGGTTCAGCAAATTACCGAGCATGTTCGGATCGTATGCCGCTTCGTAATAGCCTACTTCTTTGTCATTGCCTAACAACCAGGCTGGACAACCCTTTTCCGGCAGCGTCCAAGTCGTCTTCTGCTGGGTGATGAGTTTGCAGATCTCTTTCCTGCCTTGTCCAAAGGAATAGGCAATGCAGAACGGAACATTCCAGGTCCGATTGGTATCGCCGGTCGATCCGAGCGGCAAGAGCCGTTGCTGCTCTAATTGCACGGCGGCACTCTGCCCTTTCGCGCAGTTCAGGTGAGCTTTCACTTCCGGCACGCCGGTTTGGTTCAGGAAGGTTGCAAAAGCCGAGGCATATTCGGGCTTCGTATCGCGTCCCAATTCGGCGAGGAAGTCCTCGGCGGTCGCGTTGCCAAACATATGCGCGTTCAAGTAATTGTGCATGACGCGCTGAAAGTTAGAGGGTCCCACGGCGTTTTCAAACATCGCGAGGACGGATCCCCCCTTCTGATACGTGATTCCGTCAAAAGCGTTGCCGATGTCGCTCTTGCTTTCGACAGGCTGGTTGATCCGGCGCGCGCTGGTCCTAGTATCCACGTTGATGGCGAGCAGCCGAGCCCGCTCATCCTGCGCGCGCGTTTGCCATTCGGGTTTCCATTCAGAGAGAAGCTTCGCCGACATCCACGTGGCGAACGATTCGTTTAACCAGGTATCGTTCCACCATTTCATCGTGACCATGTCTCCGGTCCATTGATGGGCAAGCTCATGCGCCGCGACGGATGCGTAACCGCGTTCAAATCGAACGCTTTCCTGTCCCGGCGGCGACAGAATGATGTTCGCGTCGTAGGTTACTAATCCGGGATTCTCCATGGCGCCCCCGAAGGAAAGCGGAATCGCAAGCTGGTCGGACTTGTCATAGGGGTACGGTACGCCGAAATAGTTCTCTAACCTGGTCAGAATCTCGGCCGAGATGCTGGCCGCGTATTTCGCGCGATCGGTATCGCCTCGCGGAACGACAATTCGTACCGGAACGTGATGGCTTCCCGCAGTCCCGGCATCGACGAATTCCAAAGGCCCAACTCCAAACGCAATCAGATAACTGGGCAGCGGCTTCGTCTCCGTGAATCGCAGGGCCTTCAGGCCATTGTCTTCGGGCGTCTCGCTTTCCACCTTGGTATTTGCGACTGCGACATCGCTCGAGGGAACATGCAATGTCAGCTGCCACGGAATTTTGAAATCCGGCTCATCGAAGCAGGGGAAAGCGCGCCTTGCGTCTATCGCTTCGAACTGGGTGAACAAATACGAATCCTGATCATTTTTGCTTCGAAAGATTCCCGCACTTGACCGCAAATTTACTTTGCCGGTATACGAGAGGCTGAAATGCGCTTTGCCGGGCTGTAACGTCGAGGCGAATTGGAATCCAACGAAATCCGTGCCGCCCGGAACGATGGTCGCCTCCAGCGTCTGCCCGTTTGTCTCCAGTTTGGCTTGGCTGACGGAAAGATCTGTCGCGTTTAGCCAGAAATGATCAACTGCATTGTTGATGACCAATTCGATTTGGACCTTACCCGAGAAATCGGTTTTCTCCGGCGAGAGCGTCAAATCGAGCCGAATGCGCTCCGGCTGCACATCACGATTTAATCGGAGATTCGGGACCTGGGGTGGCGCTGCGGCGAGGGCAGGCACGAGACATAACGTTGCAACGGCGATGTAGCGGCATGGGTACATAGTAATTCCATTTCACCACCCAGCGGTTTGTGTGCGGTCCTGCTGGGGTTTAACCGTCTGCTCCACGCGCCATCCAAATTCGAGCATCGGTTTGGCCGCGAGCGCGAACACGACAATGGTGTTGGCCAGATCTGGCGTGGTGCAATCTGAAGGCTGAAGTTTTCTGTGGACGATAAAAGATGTGAGTTTTAGCCATTCACTGAAGGATGTATCGGCATAGTTCTGAAAGCCACGCGGCATGGAGGATAACGAGTGCCCCTTTCCGACCTCGAGACCGCCGCGGGCAAGTTCCTTATGCATTTTTTCGAAACTCGCAGGATCTTTGGCGATAGCTTCGCGCCAGGCCTGCAAGAGAGGTCTATCGGGCTGCCAAATTCCGGCAGCAACGAAGGATTCGGCTGGCGAAATGTGAATGTACACCATGCAACTGGAGTTGCTGAAAGAGCGCCGGAGTTCCGCTGCCACGTGAGTCTTGAACGGGGTCTTATCCTTGCTGAAACGGATGTCGCGGTAGACGCGCATGACTGGATTCTTCTCTTTCGCATGAAGCGGTAAGCCGCGGGCGCGACACTCAGCGGCTACGGCGAGCACCAGCGCTCTCATAGGCTGCTCAACATTCTGCTCGTACTCGGCTT
>JAFASD010000582.1 GCA_019244945.1 Acidobacteriaceae bacterium
GAGCCCATTCGCCCATTTGAGGGCTGTCTGAATAGAGGTTTCCAGTCGCCTTTCAATTCCTGGCTTCACAGTTAAGCGATCGATGACAACTTCAATGGTGTGATTGGTGCGTTTATGGAGCTTGATGGGTTCGTCAAGGGATCGAAGCTGGCCGTCGATCCGGGCGCGAAAACCTGCCTTGGCGATGGCCTCGAGCTCTTTCTTGTACTCGCCTTTGCGCCCGCGAGCGATCGGCGCCAAGATCATAATGCGCTCGCTTTGATGCTGAGCAAAAACCTGTTCGAGAATTTGCGCAGGCGATTGCCTTTCGATTTCGGCGCCACAAAACGGGCAGTGAGGAACTCCTACGGAGGAATACAGGAGCCGAAGATAGTCATAGATTTCGGTCACCGTGCCCACCGTCGATCGCGGACTGCGCGAAGTGGTCTTCTGCTCGATAGAGATGGCGGGACTCAATCCGTCGATTGAATCCACTTCCGGACGCTCCATCTGATCGAGGAATTGGCGCGCATACGGCGATAGAGTTTCAACATACCGACGCTGCCCTTCGGCGTAGATTGTGTCGAAGGCGAGCGAACTTTTGCCAGAGCCACTGAGTCCGGTAATGACCGTAAAGGTATTTCGCGGAATTTCGACGCTGATGTTTTTCAGATTATGCTGGCGCGCGCCATGCACAGAGATACGATCTAACATTTTTCTCAATGCGCACACGCAGTGTTGAAGACGGTGTGCGCTCCAATTCAGAAGGGCTTACCTCTATTGTCGTTCATCTTCCTTGCGGGCCATTTTCGCCCAATTTAACCCGAATGCTATTCTCATGCCGTGAATGAAATCGTGCACAAGAACATTGCGATGATATTCGATTTGGATGGCGTGCTCATCCATTCGATGCCATTGCATGTTCTTGCGTGGCAGCAGTATCTTGCAGGTGTCGGCGTTTGCTGTGAAGACATTGAGCAAAGGATGCACGGGAGGCGAAATTCAGAGCTGGTTCGGGATCTTCTTGGCGATCATCTCGCCAACGATTTGGTGATGGAACACGGCGCTGCGAAGGAACGGCTCTTTCGGGAAATGCTTTTGAAGGCCGATTTGAATCAATATCGCGTGGCCGGGCTGTTGGAATTTCTACAGAGACATGAGGATATTCCGAAGGCAGTCGGATCAAACGCGGAACCGCCGAATGTCGATTTCGTTTTGGACCGATTCGGTCTACGGCCTTTCTTCCCAGTTACCGTCAACGGGTATCAGGTAAGGCGTCCCAAGCCGTTTCCCGATATCTACCTCAAAGCGGCAGAGCTCTTGCGCACACCACCGGGTGACTGTATTGTCTTCGAAGATTCACCGACCGGAGTTGAGGCGGCGCGGGCCGCAGGTACGCGAATTGTGGGTGTGGACACAACGCCGACTGAGTTCCACGGTGTCGACCTTCGAATCCACGACTTTCTCGACCCGCAATTGGAGGCATGGCTCGAAGCGCAAACGGCGCTCAGCATTCCGGCCTGAAGCCAGGAGAAAAATATGTTTACCGGCATCGAACATTTCGCAATCGCATCGCCGAATCCAAAACAGCTCGCCGACTGGTATGTTTCGCATTTGGAGTTCGAGATAACTTTCGAATACGCGGGAAATTACTTCATAGAAGCGAAGAACGGCGGACTGATCGAGATTATTCCTGCGGAAGGCGAGCGAATTGCCAGCGCCATGCGCACGCCGGGGATGCGGCACATCGCCATTGCAGTTGACGATTTCGACGCGGCTTACCAGCAGCTCAAAGAACAAGGCGTGAAATTTGAGGGCGAACCGTACACCAACGACGGTAATCGGGTGGTGTTTTTCAAAGATGCCGACGGCAATCTAATTCATCTGATCCACCGAAAGACCCCGCTTCCGTAACGCAATTCGTTGTAACGTCTCGTGTTACAAAGAGCATTGCCTTGCTGAAGCGCGTCTTTAGAGCGTTCCAATATCCCGACTTCCGGCTGATGTGGCTGGGAGCGTGTACATCGACCATCGGCACCTGGATGCAAATTCTGGCGCAGAGCTGGCTCGTGTACAGCCTGTCCAATTCGTCGCTCTATCTCGGCCTCGACGCCTTTTTCGGACAGATTCCGATTTTCATGTTCTCGCTTTTTGGCGGAGTCTTCGCGGACCGTAAGAGCCGTCAGAGTTTGCTGGTCATGTCGCAAGTCATCCAGTTATCGTGCGCATTTATCCTCGCTGGATTAGTGGCATTAGGAGTCGTTCGCGTATGGCATATCTGGTGCCTTTCTTTCACCGTAGGCGTGGCGCAATCTTTTGGAGGCCCGGCGTATCTGGCTCTGATTCCGACTCTGGTCGAGAAGGAAGATCTTCAAAATGCAATCGCACTAAACTCCATTCAGTTCAACCTGGCGCGTGTTGTCGGCCCGGCGTTGGGCGGAATCGCATTAGTAAAGCTGGGTGCGCAATGGTGTTTTACGCTGAACGGCATTTCATACCTTGCGGTCATTTTCACGTTACTGATGATTCACCCGCGTTTTGTGCCGGAAAAAACGGGCGAGTCGGTTCTTCAGAGTATGCGCCAAGGCATCACGTTCTTGCGGCAACGTGAAGGCATGGCCGCGCTTGTGGCGCTAGCGTTCTTGTCAACACTGTTGTCGTTTCCGCTGATCACATTTCTCCCCGTGATGGCTCGCGAGGTTTTTCACGCCGGCTCGAACACATTCACTTTGTTCCTTTGTCTATCTGGAGCAGGATCGGTCACAGGAGCGCTTTTCGTCGCCGCAGCTCAGGCGCATGCCGGTCAAGCCAAGCGGTCGTTATTGGTTATGGTGATTCTCGGAATTATCATGGCTGGGTTTGGGCTATCCAGAAATTTGATATTGAGTACAACACTCGTTTTCGGGGCTGGCGCAGCGTTGATGATTGTCTTCGCGCTGAATTCTTCTCTGGTCCAACTGTATGTAAGCGATGCCATGCGAGGGCGCGTGATGAGCGTTTACAACGTAGCGTTCCGGGGAGGGATGCCACTCGGCAGTGTTATTTCAGGATTTTTGATTAAGCAAACCTCCGTGCGCGTGATTATGGCTGGAAACGGACTGCTGCTCGTAGTACTAGCTTTGTACTTTCTGCTCGTTCAAAGGAAACTTTCGAAACTCTGAGAGCAGGCATTCGTCATTCCTACAATGAAAAGAAGAATGCTCGGAGGAAACAGTTTGTTGTGCGCGCGGATGATGGTGATCCTTGTATGTGCATCCCTTGTTGCCACCGCAGGCGATTCAGGGATGAACGAGTTGGTCGCCGCCAGAGACCGGCAGGACCTCCACGCATTGGATCGAATGATTTCGCAATACAAGGATGCTTCACAAAAAGAGCCGCAATCAGCCAGCGCGCAATACCGGCTTGCTCTGGCATATTCTTACAGCGCGGAAGTGGCCACGGAACTTCGGGATAAAAGAAAGGCCGAAGCCATGGCAGAGGCGGGGATGGATGCAGCCAGAAAAGCAGTTTCCGGAAACGGCGCAAGCGCAGAATATCATCGCCTTTTGGGCGAGCTCTGCGGTCAGGTAATTCCGGCTAATCCTCTGCTTGGCGCATTGAAATACGGACAATGCGCGCATGATGAAATCGACAAAGCGATTCAGCTAGATAATAGGCTCGCGCTTGCGTACGTCAGCCGGGGAGTGGGAAATTACTACTTGCCGGCATCGATGGGCGGCGGTGTGGAGCTTGCGCTTAAGGACTTCGATAAAGCCATTTCGCTGAATCCGAGCTTGCCCGAGGCGTACCTTTGGAAGGGCGTGACCCTGCGCAAAGCAAATCGGAACGCCGAGGCGCGGAAAGCTTTGGAGCGAGCAGTTCAACTCGATTCACAATGGACCTGGGCTAAACAGCAGTTGGAGAAGACTCCAGCCCAATAATGAGGCGAGCGCTTTTCCTCTGCTTAGGCATTGTTGTATTTACCTGGCTTGAATTTCAGTTTTTTCCCGGACACACATACTTACGCGGAGATAGCCAGATCTATGTGCCGGTTTTGGAGAGACTCGATACCCCGGGTTACTTGTCCCGCGACTTAGTCGCTACTCACCCGCACGTCACATACACGATTTATGACGAAGTTACTCTGTTCCTGCATGTGGCGGGTAGATTAACCCTTCAGAGGGCGCTGGAAGTTCAGCAGGTAGTTTGCCGGGCAGCAGCAATAGCAGGAATATTCCTGCTTGTTTTGTCTACTGGACTGGGCGAGGCATGGGCATTTCTGGTAGCAGTTCTGTTGAACCTGGGCGCCACACTGGCAGGACCGGCGGTGGAATTGGTGCAATCCGAGCCTTTGCCTGTAGGGTTCGCATTTGCACTGTCGCTATTGGCCATGGGCTTTCTTGCACGGGAAAAACCATTGCTCGCTGGATTGTCCGGCGGGATCGCTTGCGTTTACCATCCCGCAACCGCCGCTCCTTTTTGGGGCTTGGTCCTGCTGGTCTTTGCGGTGGATCGAAGCTTACGAAAACTGTTTCGGCCCGCGTTGACGATTTTGGTCATCTTCGCTCTTTTGCTCGGCAATCTGGCGCAGTTACAGCCAGGGATCGCGGAATCCCAGCCTTTCTTTGGGAAGCTCTCGGCAAACCTCGCAGAGTTGCAGCAGTATCGCACTCCTTATGTATGGGTATCGCTTTGGGCGGGAGCGGACATTTGGCACTATCTCGCAATCTGGATTTGTGGGTTATGGGCAACCACGCGGATCTGGGCAAGCCTAAATCGCCAGGTGCGCTGGTTTCTGCTCGTTTTACCGACATACGGCATCCTAAGCGTTCCGCTTTCTTACCTACTACTGGAGCGCTTTCGGTGGTCCTTCATTCCCGAAGTTCAGCCGGCCAGAGCACTGCTTTTTACCGTAGCAATGGCCTCGCTCGCCTGCGGAGTGGCGGGCATACGAGCCGCGCAAGCTCGAAGGAGAGCCGAAGCGTTTCTTTGGCTCCTTCTCGTATTTGCGTTACCGATGAACACACGCATTCTGGATTTTCTGCGCCTCTCCCGGCTGACAAACTTGGCTCAACTAATCCTGTGCGTTGCATTTGCCGCCGCACTGACTGCTTTGATCCGACGCTTCGCTGCAACACGTTGGCGATTGGCCGTTCTCGGCTTGCCGATCCTGGCGATCCTCGCATTCGCGATGATGAGCCGGATCACGGATTATTCGAACAGCGAAAAGGCGTCGGTGATCGGGTTGGCTGACTGGGCCGAAACGAACACCTGGGGCAGTTCGGTGTTCTTGTTTCCGGATGCCGGGCGCGAGTTGTATCCCGGAATATTTCGCGCCCAATCTCGCAGGGCGCTTTGGGTCGACTGGGAGAGCGGTGATCTAGTTGACTATTTCGAGTCCGCAGGGATCGAGTGGTGGAACCGCTGGCAGCAAACCATGCAGGATCGCTACTCCACCGATCGCCTGGAGAGTTCGTTATCGCTTCCCATCGATTATTACGTTTTAAAGCAGGCTGATCGGCTGGCGGATGTAAAGCAGATTTTCGAAAACAGGGCATATGTGGTTTACGATGCGCGCGACCTGCGCAAGGCATCGGCGCCATTGCGGAATGCGTCCATGTCGAAGAAGTTAACCGGCTAAATTGATGCCGAGCTTTTTCAATTCTTCCGCGTAGTAGCGCTTATGCAGAATGTCGTACTCTTCGCCGCCCTCTGCGATCTCTCGCTTCTGGGTCTTAATCTTCTGTCTGGCGGCTCGATCCACACGATCTTCCAACTGAAGCAAATCCGTGATCTCGCGAACCAAAGCGAGACGGACCTCATTGCGGTCTTTGCGAATCCGAAAATCGCGCGATTTGCCCATCATCTCGACGATTTTTCGCGATAGATCGTTGACCTTATCGCGCGACAGCTTCATGCCATCGCCGGTGTCGCGGCCCGATGCGCGAATCACCTTGCGCTGCGCTAATAACTGGTTCTTGATCTTACGGAACATCTCCTGGTAAGAGACATTCTCGCGACGCATGTACTCGCTATAGTCGTCCAGCAAGTCACGAACCTCATCGTTCAAACGATCCTCTACAGAGAGATCGTCCTCGATCACTTGAGCAATACTTCCGGCCGCAACGGCGGGATTCGAACTCTCAAAGGCGGCCGGGACAAGGCGGTTTACAAGCTGGCGCGACAAATATCCAATGAATTCACGGGCCAATAGCATCCGAGCGTTAGTTTAACAACCGGCTGCCAACATTTCGCCTCCGGCGTCGGGCCGGTTCCGTGTCTACTCTCCGCCGCGGTGATTTGCGAGAAATTCGCTGTCGATCGGACGCCGACCCCGAAATCCGTCTTCGACATGGTGCCAGAATCCGATTCCTGATTCACCGAGCTTCCAGCAGAGGTACACCTCCTTGCCTTTATACAGCGTGGGGAAATCTATCAGGCCGGTTTCAACGTCTTTCAATTGGCAACCGGCTTCTTGAATTTTCTCGACGGTTGACTTCAAAGTGCGAGCGGCAGCATCTTTGCGACTCCGAAGCTCCAGAACGCGCTCGCGAGGCGGCACCATCCCCCCGATTAGGGCGATGCGCTGGCTGATGCTGGTAAGTTCCGCGTCTACTTCTTCATACTCTTGCTTGGTATGAATCAGACTCCTGAGGAGCCTCTCGATTTCCGGCAGCAGTTCCTCTGCTTCGAGCAGATTGAAGAAACGGGGCACAAATCCAGGGTAGAACGCTTGGGTGCGCTGAGGCCATTTTGGTCGAGTAATCTGGTGACTTGAAGACTCTTGTCATCGGTGGAACCGGGTTCATCGGCCCGCACCTTGTGCGTGAGCTTTCGCGCATGGGTCACTCCGTGTCGGTTTTTCACCGTGGCAGCACGCAGTTAGATTTGCCAGCTGAACAGATTCTGGGCAATCGCCGGGATTTGGCTACGCTTCATTTGAAGGCCGATATCGTCATAGACCTGATTCTTGGCTCCGCAACTCAGGCGAACTCCGTAATGAGAGCGTTTCGTGGCATAGCTCAACGAATTGTGGCAGCAAGCAGCATCGATGTGTATCGCGCCTGCGGAGTACTGCACGGCAGCGAAGAGGGCCCGCTCGAGCCAGTGCCGTTAACGGAGGATTCCCCTCTTCGCACTAAATCGCAGACGTACCCGCCTGCCCAAATGGACTTGCTGCGAAAGCTATTCGGCTGGATTGAGGATGACTACGACAAGATCCCTGTCGAGCGCGTAATCTTAGGTGATCCTGAATTGCCAGGCACCGTGCTCCGGCTTCCGATGATCTATGGCCCTGGGGATTATTTGCATCGATTTCATGCGGTTCTCCGAAGGATCGATGACGGCCGCCGTGTGATTTTGTTTGAAGAAGGTTGGGCCAAGTGGCGCTCGCCGCGAGGGTATGTCGAGAACGTGGCGGCAGCGCTGGCATTGGCGTCGGTCTCCGAGCAAGCCGCAGGACGGATATACAATGTCGCAGAACAGCCCGCATTTTCGGAACTGGAATGGGCGAGTAAGATTGCAACAGCATGCAACTGGAACGGCGTGTTTTTGACTTTGCCGAAAGAGCGGATGCCGGCTCATCTCGCTCAGCCTGGCAATGGCGCGCAACATTGGGAAGCAGATTCGACACGAATTCGGGACGAGCTTGGCTATCGAGAACCAAGTCCCACTAGAGGAATCGATTCAGCGTACGATTGAGTGGGGGCGCGCACACGCGCCCGGAGAATTTAATCTGAGCCAGTTCGATTACGCAGCTGAAGATGCTGCTGCGGCAGCGAACTAAGTTGCAATTGAACAAGCCGAAGCTGCACCGGCTCATCTTCAAAGTGGAGCATGGCCGCTTCGACTGCATTGGCGCGAAGTTCCTCCCAGGTCTCTGCTTCCGTGAAGATCGAATGGCCCAAGGCCTTGGCAAAGAAGCCACCCTCTTCGGCATCGCGAACTTCGAAAATCAACTCCATTTGTTCCAGGATACGCTTGCGGCCCTTCGCTCCGGCCACGCACGTACTGGGCTATCAAATAGAGATAGATCTATTCTGAGACTTGCGTATCGGCATCCATACCTCGACCGCGGGCGCGCTGGAAAAAGCGGCGATCAAGGCGAGTGAGCTCGGGGCCAACACTTTTCAGATTTTTTCAGCGAGTCCGCGCATGTGGCGCGCCAAGGCGCCAGATCCCGAACAAATCCGACGCTTGCATCAGCACCGCGAAAGGCACGATTTAACGCCGCTTGTTATCCACGACAGCTACTTAATCAATTTGGCTGCGTCTGAGTCTCTCATTCGACAAAAATCCATCGACGGATTTCGGGGGGAATTAGAGCGGGCGCTTTTGATCGGCGCAGAGTATCTGGTAACGCATCCGGGCAATTATAAAGGCCTGAGCATTGAAGAAGGCATGTTCAATGTGGCCGAAGCCATCGCATTGGCTTGGCGAGGAGTCGATCCGGCGCTGCGGAAGAAGCCGAAGCTGTCCATTTTGCTCGAAAATACCGCGGGTGCTGGCGCTCAATTGGGAGGCAAACTGCACGAGTTATCGATGATTCGGGAAGCTGTCCAGCCGTATATGGACATTCCGATCGGCTATTGTCTGGATACTTGTCACTGCTATGTGAGCGGATTCGATATAGCTCATGAGAGCGGCCTCGCTGCGCTGATTGAACGAGCGTCACAGACGTTGGGGCTCCAGCACGTTCCGGTGATTCACGCCAACGATGCGAAGGCCGCTTTGAATTCGCACGTCGACCGGCATGCAAACATCGGCGCTGGTTATATTGGACTTGAAGGCTTTCGCCGCATTCTGAATCATCCGGAACTGCGCAATAAAGCCTTCATTCTCGAGACACCCGTCGATCAACCGGGTGACGATCTTCGTAATGTTACGGCACTGAAGGAGCTTGTATTCCCGAAAAAGCGTTCGACCCCAAAGAAATTGAGCCGAAGTGGCAGGAGCGCTGGGCGAAGGATGCCTCGCTCTACGTAGCCGACGCCCTCGACAAACCCAAATATTACGTTCTCGAAATGCTGCCGTATCCCAGCGGCAAATTGCATATGGGGCACGTGCGCAACTATGCCATCGGCGATGCCCTGGCGCGTTATATGTGGATGCGCGGGTATAACGTTCTGCACCCAATGGGCTGGGACGCGTTCGGATTGCCCGCGGAAAACGCGGCGCTCAAAGCCGGCCGCGATCCGGGTGAGTGGACGTACGCCAACATCGGTCACATGAAGGCGCAAATGCAGCGCCTCGGGTTTGGAATTGATTGGAGCCGTGAAGTAGCGACCTGTGAACCCGAGTACTATCGCTGGAACCAGTGGTTTTTTCTGAAGATGTTCGAGCGCGGTTTGGCTTACCGCAAAGAGGCGCTGCTGAACTGGTGTCCGGAATGCGGGACGGTTCTCGCGAACGAGCAGGTGGTGAACGGTTGCTGCTGGCGCCACGAGACCACGCCGGTCGAGCAGCGCGCGATGCAGCAGTGGTTCTTACGAATTACCCAGTATGCCGGTGAGCTACTCGATGCCTTGAACGATTTGGAAAAAGGCTGGCCGGAGCGCGTCATTTCAATGCAGCGCAATTGGATCGGCCGTTCCGAAGGCGCAGAGGTGGATTTTCAAATCGATGGCGAGCAGGACAACATTCGGATATTTACGACACGCATCGACACAATTTACGGCGCGACGTGCCTGATTCTCGCTCCCGGTCATCCGCTTACCGAAAAGCTGGTCACCGGCGAATCCGAGCGCTTGAAGATCAAAGAAATGGTGGACTCCACAGCGCGCCAGGATCCGGGGAACCTGGAGAAAGTTGGGCTGTTCACCGGGCGTTATGCCGTTCGGCCATTCGATGGAGCAAAGATCCCGATCTGGATCGGCAACTTCGTGCTGATGGGATATGGAACGGGCGCGATTATGGCCGTCCCTGCGCATGACGAGCGCGATTTCGAGTTTTGTCGCAGTTATGGGATACCCGTCGTACCCGTTATCAGGCCTGTGGATGTACCGCTTGCGGATGGTCCATCGATGACGGAAGCGTTCACAGATTACGGAATTGTCGAAAATTCGGGCGAGTGGTCGGGATTGCCGAGCGAGGAAGCTCGCAAGCAAATGGCTGCATTTGCGAAGGCGAGCGGCTTTGGAGATGAGGCGATCACCTATCGCATCAAAGACTGGGGCATCTCGCGGCAGCGTTACTGGGGCACGCCGATTCCGATCATCTACTGCCAAAGGTGCGGTATCGTTCCGGTCCCTGAAAGCGAACTGCCGGTCGAATTGCCGCTGGGCGTGAAGATCACGGGCAAAGGGCGGTCGCCGCTCGAAGCGGACGAATCGTTTATGCAGGTCTCGTGCCCGAAATGCGGCGGGGCGGCGAAGCGCGAGAGCGACACGATGGATACTTTCATCGATTCGTCCTGGTACTTTTATCGCTATTGCGATCCGCACAATCATCGCGCGCCCTTCGATTCGAAGATCATCGCCGCGTGGTTCCCCATCGATCAGTACATCGGCGGTATCACTCACGCAATTTTGCACCTGATCTATTCCAGGTTTTGGACCAAGATGATGCGGGATCTCGGGCTGATCACGAACGCCGAGCCGGCCAAGAACTTGTTCACTCAGGGAATGGTTCTGATGGGCGGCAGCGCCATGTCGAAATCCAAAGGCAATGTTGTCGATCCTGACGAAATGGTGGAACGATATGGCGCCGATACCTGCCGCCTTTACACCCTGTTTGCGGCGCCTCCCGACAAAGACATGGATTGGAACGAATCGAGCGTCGAGGGGCAATATCGGTTCTTGGCCCGCGTTTACCGGTTTGTGACTCGCAACGCGAATCGAGTCGAAAATGGGTCCAGCAGTGCGGATCGTCAGGCGCTGCGGAAACTGCATCAAACGATTCGCAAGATCACCAACGATTTTGATAATCGCTGGCATTTCAACACCTCTATTGCTTCTGTGATGGAGTTGGTAAACGAGCTGTACGCGCTAGAAGGCGAAATATCGGCCGGAACGTCGCGCGAAATTTGCGGGGCGGTTACGCTAATGCTCGCGCCATTTGCCCCGTATACCGCCCAAGACCTATGGGAGCTGTTGAGTAATGCCGGCCCAGTGTTTCGCCAAAACTGGCCTGCGTTCGACGCTGAATTGGCCAAAGAAGAAATGGCCGAGATTCCCGTGCAGGTAAACGGGAAGCTACGCGGCCACATCTACGCCGCGTTTGGAAGCCCAAAAGAAAAGCTGGAGCGGCTTGCCCTCGAAAACGAGAAAGCGAAATCGTTTATTCAGAACAAGCAGGTGGCTCGGATAATTGTCGTCCCGGACAAGTTGGTCAACATTGTTGTGAAGTGACAAACCGTTTTCGCCCCATCTGTTTTACTCTAGAGGTGAAGGCGGGAGTTTGAGCACAGAAGGTGCGATTCGGGCAGATTCTCTGACGAAGACCTACTGCTCCGGTGGCGCGGAAGTCGTAGTATTTCGGAATCTTTCGCTCCGCATAGAGCGTGGGGAACGCCTTGCCATCATCGGGGAGTCGGGGGCAGGGAAGTCAACTTTGTTGCACCTGCTCGGCGGTTTAGACCGTCCTTCCAGCGGGAGAATCTATTTCGGCGACAGTAATATCGTCGCTTTCACGGAGCAGGAGTTGTCCGATTTCCGCAATCGGGAGCTTGGGTTCGTTTGGCAGAATCCCTTTTTGTTGCCGGAGTTTACGGCACTCGAGAACGTGATGATGCCCCTACTCATCAGAGGCGTCGAGCCGGACAAGGCGGCCAAGTCAGCGCGCGCCAGGTTAGAAGAAGTAGGCCTGCGGAGCCGCGAGTCACACCGCTCGGGTGAGCTGTCCGGCGGAGAACAGCAACGCGTGGCGCTCGCTCGGGCCCTTGTTGGAGAACCCGGTGTTCTGCTAGCCGACGAGCCGACGGGTAACTTAGATTTCCGCACCGGAGAGATGATCATTGCTCTGCTCGCCGAAATGCACGAAGCCCATGGGTTAACCTCAGTATTCGTCACCCACAATATTGCTTTCGCAACCCGTTGCGACCGAGTTTTAGAGTTAAGAAAGGGCATCCTGCAGACGCCCTCCGAGTTGGAGCTGCAGGAAGCTGGAATGCTACAAGACGCAACCCGTCTTGACGGTGGTGCTTATGTTTGAAAGATATACGGAGAAAGCGCGCCGCGTCATCTTTTTCGCGAGGTATGAAGCGAGCCAATTCGGAAGCCCGTACATCGAGACCGAGCATTTGTTGTTAGGTCTCTTGCGCGAGGACAAAGCTTTGGCGAACCGCTTTTTGCGCTCCCACGCCGCAATTGAATCCATACGCAAGCAGATCGAGGCGCACACAACCGTTCGCGAAAAGGTATCGACATCCGTCGATCTGCCCTTGAGCCATGAATGCAAACGCGTACTGGCTTATGGAGCTGAGGAAGCGGAACGGCTAAGTCACAAGCACATTGGCACGGAGCACCTGCTGCTGGGTCTGTTGCGTGAAGAAAAAAGCTTTGCGGCAGAAATTTTGCACGAGCGCGGGCTCCGGCTTTCCGCGGTACGCGAAGAAATCGCGCGATCCGCATCTGAAAAGACCTCCGCGAATAGACCGAAGGAAAGCTCTCTACTCGCCGAGTTCAGCCGCGACCTCACGCAGGCGGCTGTCGACGGCATGCTCGATCCCTTAATTGGCAGGGATTCCGAGCTCGATCGAGTGGTTCAAATTTTGTGCCGCCGGACGAAGAACAATCCGGTTTTGATCGGCGAGCCGGGCGTCGGCAAAACTGCCATCGTCGAGGGCCTCGCTCAGCGCATTGCAGACGGCGATGTGCCTTCGTTCTTGTCCGATAAGCGGATCCTGGCGCTTGATCTTTCACTCATTGTCGCCGGCACGAAATATCGCGGCCAATTCGAAGAGCGCTTGAAGACCATCATGAAAGAGTTGATGGAAAATCAAAACGCAATCATCTTCATTGACGAATTACACACGCTGGTAGGCGCCGGATCGGCGGAAGGCTCGCTGGATGCCGCGAATATTTTGAAACCAGCTCTTTCCCGCGGCGAGATCCAGTGCATTGGCGCCACCACTCCTGCTGAATACCGGAAATCCATTGAGAAAGACCGCTCCCTCGAGAGACGCTTTCAAGCCGTCAAAGTGCCCCCGCCGAGTGAAGGCGATGCGATCCGAATCTTGTTCGGCATTAAGGAGCGATACGAAAAATTCCACGCCGTTGCGTATACGGATGAGGCGATCGAAGGCGCTGTCTACACTTCCACTCGCTTCATTCCCGACCGTTTCTTGCCGGATAAGGCGATTGACTTGATCGATGAAGCAGGCGCTCGCGTCAAGCTGCGTCAAACTACGCTGCCCACCGAAGTGGCCGATATTCAGAAGCGCATCAAATTCATCGTGC
>JAFASD010000031.1 GCA_019244945.1 Acidobacteriaceae bacterium
TGATTCAGGGAGTGCTACTCACACCTCCTCCCTATCAAAATCCGGAGCAGCTCATGCTGATCCATTCCGAGCGATCGAACGGACAGAAAATGGACAGTCCTCGCGGCTGGGCGGCGCTGCAGTGGATCGAGTGGCAGAACCAAGCAAGATCCTTTCATGGAATCGCTGCGTACGACTGGACGTTTAATTTCCTGATTCGCAATGAGGGCAGCCAGTCCATGCAGGGCATGGAAGTCACCAGTAACTATTTCCAGCTTTTGGGGCTGCAGCCTGTGATCGGGCGCGGTTTCGTGCAGTCGGATTTCGGGAGTGGGCCGGTGAAGGCGATCCTGCTGGGATATGAGTTTTGGCAGCGCGCGTTTGGCGGCGACGAGCAGATTATCGGCAAGACGGTGCACATCAGCCGGTGGCAAGTGCCGCCGACCGTGGTCGGCGTGATCGGGCCGGGCGTGCGATTTTTGCCGTCTCCGGAAGCGGCAAAGGAGCCGAACTACGACGTCAACGCGACCGTTGATTTCTGGGTGCCGGCGGTCCCGGATCCCAAGTATATGAAAGAGCCGTACTGGAACGTCGTCGCACGAGTGCGCGAGGGAGCTTCCCTCAAGCAGGAACAGCAGGAACTGGCAGTGCTGACAGCGAGAGAGGCTCAGGGCGAGCGAACGTTCGAAGGATTTGCTCCGAGGGGCGAGCTGCTAACGGACGAAATGAACCGCGACGGAAGACGAATATTGCTGCCTCTGCTGGGAGCGGCAGCACTTGTTCTACTAATCGCCTGCGGAAACACAGGGGCGCTGCTGCTGGTACGGGGACTGCAACGTGAACAGGAATACGCTGTGCGGATCGCCATGGGAATGGGACGCACAGCCCTTCTAAGACAAGTCGTGATCGAGGCTTTGCTGCTGGCGCTGCTTGGCGCGGTTGTGGGGGTTGGGTTCGCATTCGGCGCCGTCAAATTGTTCAAGACCATTGCGGGCCACGCAATTCCGCGACTGGATGCAGTAACAGCCGGGTGGGCCGTTCTGGGTTCGGGACTCGGAGCGGCGGTGCTCGCAGCAATTTTTGCGGGAGTTGTTCCGGCGCTGCGAGCATTTCGTTTGAATCCGGTAGAAGCTCTCAAAAGCGCCGGCCCTAAAGCATCGGCTGGAATCGGCGAAAGGCGCCTTTTGCGTGGGGTTACGATGCTACAGATCGCCTTGACATTAGCGCTGCTGGTGGGTGCCGGATTACTGATTCATACGATGATGAAAATCGCCCGTGTGACATCGGGGTTTGAGACGGATCATGTCTTGACGATGAGCGTCACCGAAGTGCAGAGCCGGTCGACCTGGGGCAGCTTCCACCGGCAGGCGCTGGAGCGCGTTGCGTCGATTCCTGGTGTGCAGTACGCGGCCTTTGCTTGGGGAGTGCCACTGACCGGGAACAATTGGCCGGCCACTTTGGAGGTTGAGGGCCAGCCACCAGCGGTCAAGGAGAGCGACAAGACCGCCCTCCCGGTGCGCGCGGTAACTCCTGATTACTTCAAGTTGATTGGAATGCCGCTTATCACGGGACGAGATTTTCGCTCGGCGGACGACGATAAAGCGCAGTCAGTGGCCATCGTGAACCAGGCCTTTGCAGATCGTTTCTTCCCGCAGGGCGATGTCATTGGACGAAAATTCTGGTCGAATGGGCGAGATAAACCTGGAACCCAAATTGTTGGCGAAATCGCAAATGGCCGCACGGATGATCTGACGCAGCAGGCGTCACCGGAAATTTATCTTCCTTTGTGGCAGGCAACCGCGTTCTCGAAACATCTGGTCGTGCGGACCAAGGCGGATCCGCGCTCGGTCGTGGTTGCTGTGGAACGGGCGCTGCGCTCCATCGACCCGACTGCGGCAGTCGAAAACGTGAAGACGCTGGAACAGATTCGCGACGAATCGCTGGCCTCTCGAATTTTCGCAATGAACCTGTTAAGCGGGTTCTCAGCGGTAGGAAGCGTATTGACGCTGGTCGGAATCTACGGTTTGCTTTCGTTATCAGTGGCTTCGCGACGCCGCGAGTTGGCGATTCGCAGCGCGGTAGGTGCGCAACAAAGCCATCTTCGTAACTTGGTTTTTGGTGAAGGGTTTCGCTTGATCGCGGGTGGCGTGCTGGTTGGCGTGGCGCTCGCGATCGTTCTGTCGCAGGTGCTGAAATCGTTCCTTTACGAAGTACAGCCCGGTGATCCGATGACCCTGGCCCTCGTTGGAGGATTGTTTGGAGCGGTGGGGCTTCTTGCGTGCTGGGTTCCAGTCCGTCGGGCAGCTAGAGTCGATCCGCTGGAAGCGCTACGCGAGGAATGAATCGTAGCAGTCTCGACCCCGGACCGACAGCCTCTCGAAAGCAGCTTCTACAGTCCTCAGTTTGTCCCCTGAAGAGAACTGTTTTCAACGCCTCTCACGCCCATTTCGACTTAGTATCCGCGCTTCGCTGATTTGTAGAAGCTTGCGAGCACAGAGCAGGAACGGTAAACGCTATTCCAGATGGGATGCGGACTTCCGCTCGTAATCCGTGCGAGCAAGGCGGCCGAGTGGAACGCGTCACGATCAAGGATCCATGTGACGTTGAGGTGTACTATGTTTCATCGTGAGGTTCATCGAAATAACGACCCTCAACGATGCCGAATCTTTCTTGAACAGATCGATAGGTTTGCCTGCAATTCCCGGCGCAAGCGGCCGTGCTTCGGTCTACAATCGAGCAGTCGTCATTCTGAGCTGGATATCAGTCGAAGAAGTCGTTCGAGACGAAAGTAAAAGGCTGTTTCCAAAATCGCCATCTAGGAGGCTGTGGGACGTGATCGTGGCCGTCCTCCGAACGAAGACGAGCCCGCCCTCCGACCAGCAAGCGGAAGCCATGAGGCTCGACTTCCTAGTTCAGCGGCGGCTTCGGAACCGCGTCGTGCACCCTGCTGA
>JAFASD010000159.1 GCA_019244945.1 Acidobacteriaceae bacterium
GCGGTTATTTTGTTGCTCGATATATCTATGCTTATGTCGTGAAGCGCCTGGAACGAACCGTAATAAAAGTTCAGGCTGGTGGCTTTCAACTTACACACTGCATGTGTTTTGACGGGATCAATCACGTCCGAAGCCGGAGGCGGCATGGTTGACTCACTCAAGACTTGTCGTTGGGGCGTTGCCACAAGTTATCTCCTTAATCCAGCCGCTCCTCGCGCGATGATGAGTCTGGCCGTGATGTTGATCACGAGTACCAGTGCGAGAAGCACGAATCCCGCGGCCCAAGCCTGCTGGTGCAGATCTTCGTCCGGTGCGAGGGCGTAGTTATAGATCATCACGGGCAGCGTGGCGATTGGCTGGAGCCAGCCGTGGCTCCAGAACATGTTACCTAATGCGGTAAATAAAAGAGGCGCGGTTTCACCGGCGACGCGCGCCAGATTCAGCATCATTCCCGAGAGCAGGCCGGATATGGCAGCCGGCACAACGACGGTGAAGATCGTTTTGGCCTTCGTTGCCCCGAGCGCCATGGCACCTTCGCGCATTGAATTTGGCACGGAGCGCAAAAACTCTTCTGTGGTGCGCACCGCAATCGGGATCATCATGATTCCGAGCGCAACGCCCCCAGCGAGTGCGGAAAAGTGTCCCATAGGACGGACAACCAGCGCATAAGCAACAATACCGACAACGATCGAAGGAACACCGTTCAATAGATCGACTGTGTAGCGCAAAGTGAAGGCGAACATCTTTCCGCTGTATTCGGCGAGGAAGACACCCGCCAGGAATCCAATCGGCACGCCGATAAGGGTCGCAATCAGCAGAACTTTTCCACTTCCGACGATGGCGTTAGCCATTCCGCCTCCCGTTTCGCCAGAGGGCTTCGGAAGTTTGGTGAAGAAATCCAGGTTCAGCGAGCGCGCCCCTTCCCAGAGTAAGTAGCCAAGGATGAAGAACAAAACTCCGATAACGAGCAAGGTACAAATCCCGGAGAGGGACAACATGACCGCGTTAGTGACCCGTCGCCGTGCAGAGATTTCCATCATCATGGGCTAGACTCCTCTCCTCGAAGTAGTGAGAATCAGAAGCCGGGCCATGGCGTTGATGACGATCGTTAAGCCAAATAGAACAAGTCCGAGGAAAATAAGTGACGAGATATACAGGCTGCCGCTCGCTTCGGCGAATTCGTTCGCGATAACAGCCGCAATCGAATATCCGGGTGAAAGCAGAGATGCTGTAATTTTCGGTGTGTTGCCGATGACCATGGTCACAGCCATGGTCTCGCCGAGCGCGCGCGCCAGCGCAAGAAAAACGGAACCAATGATTCCAGTGCTGGCGTTTGGAATCACGATTTGCCAGGTAGCTTCCCATTTCGTCGCGCCCAAGGCGAGCGCCGCTTCCCGCTGTTCGACAGGAACGGCGATAAGCACTTCGCGCGACACGGAGATGATGAACGGAACTACCATCACGGATAAAACCAACCCTGCGGAAAGAAAGCTCACGCCGTAAAAATCGCCTTGGAAGATCGGCAGGAAACCCAGGGTTTTGGTTAGCACTGGCACGAGATAAGCGCGAATCAGCGGAACCAAAATGAAGATGCCCAGCAGTCCATAAATCACGCTTGGAACCGCCGCCAGGAGCTCAATCAAAAACGTGAGAATGTTCGAGAACTTCGGAGGAGCCATTTCGGCGAGGAAAATCGAAGATGCCACGCCGAGCGGGACGGCGATGATCAACGCCAATAAAGACGTGACGCACGTGCCGTAGATGAACGGAAGCGCCCCGAACTTCCCGCTGTTGGGGTCCCATTTCGAGCTGGTCAAAAAACTCCATCCAAATGTTTTGACCGTGGGTTGCGAATTAGACCAGAGCTCTAAGACGAGCAATGCGACTAGCAGCAGAATGCCAACCGCACTGGCCAGCGTAATCAGATACGCAATTTCATCCCCGCCCCGCAGGCGCTGTAAGAGACCGCCATTGCGAAGACTACGAAGCTCATCGGTTATGTATGTGGAACTAGCCATGAGCCGAAGGATTCACGCGCGGCGCCTATTTGATCTGGGCGATTGCGCTCTCCTCCTTGGCTACAACCTGCTGGGGCAACTTGGCGTA
>JAFASD010000216.1 GCA_019244945.1 Acidobacteriaceae bacterium
GGAGCGGTGGTTCTCATCGCCGGATTGGCGCAGATGGCCCTGCCATTGAACTACATCCGGATCGGCGTGGCAGTGGCCCTGATCGGGCTGGGTGTCTACAAGCTGATCCGCAGCCGGCACTTCCGCTGGGGCGGCATGCAAGTAGGCTTTCGAGAACTCACGATCTGGTCGTTTCTCATGGCTTCCGCGCATGGCGCTGGCCTGATGGTGCTGCCGGTGGTGTTGGCGGGACCTCACGCGCACCATCACGCCGGATCGCAAGGTGCCGCCAGCGGCGCTGCCGCCACGCTAATCCACACGCTGGGATACTTGATCGTGACCGCAGCGGTGGCCTTGCTCGTTTACCAGAAATTCGGGCTGGCAATGCTTCGCCGCTCGTGGTTCAATTTGGACCTGATATGGGCTGCCGCATTGGTATTAACCGGTCTTCTAGCGTTGGTCGTTTGATTCGAATCGCTGACGTTCAGCGCACTGCCCGGCGTACACCCGATGATCGAGAAATATGCGCTGACTGAGGCGGTAGCTGGCTACGAACAAATGCACAGCGGGAGAGCACGATTTCGCATGGTTCTCAGTATGCAGAATTAATAGAATGCGCGTCAGTGCTCAAGGAACGCCACGAGCATTCAAATGGAAACTTTCTAATTTGATGCGCGGCTACTATCAAGCGCCATTCCCGCACAGAGGGCCGCCCGGCTGGATCAAATTTTTTTTTAGCGTTGCCTGATGCCGGGTTTTCCCGTAACTTAAAAGCTATGGAAGTCCATTTCACGCCCGAGCAGGAAACGCAGCTTGCGAAGATTGCCAGCACGGCAGGGACAGACCCCGAGGCGCTGGTCAAAAAGGCTGCGTTGCGCTTGCTTGAAAACGATGCTCATTTCATTGAAGCCGTTCTCAATGGCGAGGCGGCGTTACAGCGCGGGGAGTTTTTGACCCACCAACAAATGGGCGACCGATTGCGGCGCTTTTTACAGCAGCCTTAATGCACGCTCCTAGCTCAACAACGACCGCTTTACATCACGCCATTACTCATACCTCAAGGCAACCATCGGATCTATGGTCGTAGCGCGCCGCGCTGGAACCGTATAGGCGACCGTCGCAACCAGCGCGAGCAAAAACGCCATGCACCCGAAGGTAAACGAATCGAATGGGCTGACACCAAACAGCAGGCCTGCCATCGAGCGGCTGAGCGCTCCCGCCAAGAGTAGTCCTGCAAGCACGCCAGCAAGAGTAAGCCACAATCCCTGTCGAAGGATCATGCTCAGAACATCGGTCCGTTTTGCGCCCACAGCCATGCGGATCCCGATCTCGCGAGTACGCTGTGTCACCGTGTACGACATCACTCCATAGAGCCCCACTGCGGCCAGCACCAGCGCCAGGGCGGCGAACGCTCCCAGCAGTAGCGTCTCCGAGCGAGCATCCTGTGTATCGCTGCCAATGAGTTCCTCCATCGTGCGCGGGCGTAGCAGCGCCAGCCCGCGATCGAGCGCATATAGATTCCTGCGCAGATCGCCCAGCACCGCGGCCGGCGTTATGGCGGTTTTCAGCGTTAAATTGGCGTACTCATCGTAAGGCAGCGCCTGCGTAAGGGGGAAGTAAGCCTGCGCCATTGTCTTGGCGCGGATGCCATACTCCTTCACGTCATCGACAATGCCGATCACGATCACTTTTACCGGGCCCATAACGAACGCGCCACCTAAGGGATCTCGGCTTTTCCAAAACGTGCGCGCCGCGGTCTTGCTGATAATGGCATGCAGCGTAAGGCCCGTCGGAATCTGCGGCGGGCCATGTCCAGCCGCGAGGAACGCCTCATACATTTTTTGGCAAACCGCGGCGTCGTGGTCCAGGTCTTCGGCGTCGAATGCACGCCCTCGCGCCAACGCGATGCCGAATGTTTTAAAGTAATCGGGAGTTACGTAGTTGAATCCGATGAGCGTGCTCGAAATAGCCGGATCGGAAACGCCTTCGACTTGGATGTAGCCGTTGCTATGGCCTTCGAGCGGAATTTCGGTGGAGAGCGCAGCCGCCTCCACGCCGGGTATGCGCCGCGTCCGCTCGAGCAACTGATCCAAGAACTGGCGGCGCGCGGCCAATCCGGGGTAGACCGCGTCAGGAAGATTCAGGCTTGCCGTCAGAAGATTGTGCGGATCGACGCCGATGCCGGCGTTTTGCAGTTTGATGAAACTGCGCAGCAGCAAACCCGCTCCCACCAGCAGCGCTAGCGTGATCGCGATTTCACTGACAATCAGCGCGTCGCGCAATCGCTGCCGGACCAAGCTCGGACCCACCATAGCTTGACCAGCCGCTTTGAGCGAGTCGCTGACTTGGCTTCGCGAGAGCTGGAGCGCAGGCGCCAGCCCGAATAACAGCGCCGCAAAAACGCTGATACCGAGCGTGAATAGAAGCACCGTGATGTCGATGCTCACTGGATTTAAGCCTGGCACCAAGGGCGTTGTTGCGCGATTGAGCAGCCGAACACCCCACCACGCGCCCAATCCGCCTAGCACGGCGCCCCCCAATGACAGGACCAAACTCTCGGTCAGCAGCTGCCGGATCATTCGCTGTCGTCCCGCGCCCAAACTCGCGCGTAGCGCAATCTCTCGCTGCCGCGCCGTCGCTCGAGCCAACAGCAGATTTGCCACATTTACACAGGCAATCAGCAGAACCAGTGCAACCGTCCCAAGCAGCACAAGCAGCCGCTCTTCTGCTCCGCCCACCAGCCGTTCTTTCAGCGGAAAGAGTACGGCGTGCTGCTTCGCATTATCATTCGGAAACTGTTTTTCAAGCCTCAGTGAAATATTAAGCAGATCCTGTCTGGCTTGCGCCAGCGTAACACCGCGTTTGATCCTGCCAATCACATTCAAACCGTGATTGCCGCGCTGGCTGAATTGCTTCCCCGTCATGTCGATGGGAACCCATACGTCCGTTGTGTCGGGAAAGTGGACGGTGGGCGGCATGATGCCGACGATGGTGTAGCGTTCCGCATTCAGTTCCACTGTTTTGCCAACTGTTCCTGTGGCAGCGCCAAAATTGCGGCTACAAAAGGCATAGCTCAGCAGCGCTACGTGATTGCGGCCCGCAACGTCTTCGCCTTTTGCAAAAGAGCGGCCCACCGCCGGAGCAATGCCCAACGTTCTAAAAAAATTGGCCTGCACTTGCGTCACCGCCGCGGATGCCGGTTCGCCCGGTCCGGCCAGACTTGCAAAGTTTGTCCAGGAATAGACGCTGGTGGCCTCGAGCGTCCGGTTCTGCGCTTGCCAATCCAGGTAATCGGCGGGGTTCACCGGATATGTTCCCGGCGCTTCCTCGGTTTCTTGCGCATCCACCAGCCGCTCGGGATCTGCGAAGGGAAGCGGCCGCAGCAGTACCGCGTTCACTGCGGAAAAAATCGCGGTATTCGCTCCAACTCCAAGCGCCAAAGTCAGCACAGCGATCGCAGCAAAACCTGGATTGCGCCGTAGTTGCCGTAACGCATAGCCAATGTCCATCCACAGCGCCTCGAGTGTCGTCCACTTCCACATGTCCCTGCTCCTCTCCTTCGCCAACGTCACATTTCCGAAGCGCCGCCTTGCCTGATGCCGCGCCTCCTCTCGATCCATGCCCGCTGCGATATTTTCTGCTTCTTCCATGGCGAGATGCGCGCGGATCTCTTCTGCCAAATCGTCCCCTTCGACCTCGTCCGGCCTAGGTCGAAGCAGAAATCGCACTTTTGAGAGAGCGCGCCGCCAGCTCATCCGTTCTCCTCGGTTTTCGCCGGACGCAACACACCGGTGACCGCCTGCACGAAACGCTCCCAACGCGATGTTTCGGTCACCAGCTTTCGGCGCCCGGAGGCCGTGAGCCGATAGTACTTGGCGCGTTGATTGTTTTCCGAGATACCCCAGGCCGCTGTGATCCAGCCTTCCTGGAGCAACCGCTGCAGCGCAGGATACAGCGAGCCATGCTCCACCTTCAACGCATCTTCGGACATACGTTCAATCGATTTTGCGATGCCGTGTCCGTGCGTCGGTCCCCAGAGCAGCGTGCGCAAGATCAGCATGTCCAGCGCGCCGTAAATCAGTTCCACGCGGTCCTCTGCTCGCCGCTTTCCCATCTAGCGCTGTTTATATCACAAATGGGGTCGGAGATCTACTACTATCGCTGAACGTGCTCAGCCATGATCCTCCTGCAATTTCCGAAGGGCGGTATAACCGAGTGCCGCATGCCGTGGATGATCCTGCAGTCCGGTGTCTAACAACAGCACCGCGAACAGCACGGCCCAGCCTTTTGCTCGCAGTACGGTGTCGTCATCGGCGCCGTATTCGGACAAGGCTCGCTCGCGTGCGGCGCGTTCGGAAAACAGCATCCAGACCGACGCAAGATCCGTAGCCCGGTCACCCGAGCAAATGTCTCCCCAATCGATAATCCCGGTGATTTTGCCTTCCTGCGCCAGCACATTTCGAGGATGAAGATCGCCATGTATCCACGTTGCGAAATCATCCTCTCTTACTCGCAATGCGGATCGCCATGTGTTCACAATCTGAGAGCTGATCGGAATGTTCCGGCTGGCAAGTCGCTGCATGCGTTCCTCCAGCGAGTCCGCTCGATCACGAAGAGGCACGCCTCGCCAAGGGTTGAAAGGAGCCTCCGCTGGCGCCTTCACATGCAACGCCCGAAGAAACCGCGCAAGCCGATCCGCTTGGTCTGCCCTGAGCGGAGTTACATCGGCCGGCTCTCCTCGAATCCAGGGCACAATGCTCCAGAACCACGGATATCCGCAGCCGGGCACACCTACATAGAGCGGAGACGGAACCGGAATCGAAGCTCGATGAGCAACGCTCGGCAACCATCTCTGCTCGTGACGAATCAGCTCAGCCGCCAGAGCACGACGCGGCAGCCGCACCGCAAATTCCGTTCCAAGCCGAAAAATAGCGTTGTCCCACCCCGAGTCAATGGGTGAGATACCAAGCTCGCCAAATTCGGGATACTGGGCCTGAATCAGCGCGCGAACCAGATGTTCGTCAATCTGGACGTCCGCTGCTGGTGTACCACTGGTTTCTATTTTGGCGCTGTCTCCGACCACGGCGGCACAATACCGTTCACCCGCGCATACGCCACCAGTTGGCCCATATGCTCATTCGCGTGGATCAGAATCCGTAAGTAGATCCCGGCCACGGTTGCGTCCCTGTTCGCAACCGTAACGTGCTTCTCGAGCTCTGCCGGAGTGGCCTGCAAATGCGCGGTTTTCACCGCATCCAACGATCGCTTCAGCCAGTCGATCACCTGGGCCTTACTGGTCACCGACGTTTCGCTGCTTTTAACCAAAGCCGTCGGAAACGGCTTGCCCGTTCTTGCCATCAGCCCATAATTCGCAATCACTATATGCATGAACACCTCGCTCGTCGAGCGCACGCCAGGTCCCGGTCGCCACGAATACTTCTCTTTCGGTATAGCTTGGGCCAACTCGATCAGTTGTCGCGAGCAATGCATCCATTCACCGTCATATCCCTGCCAGAGCCCCTCCAGTGGATCGGACTTCTGCGCGTAAACCGCGATGCCCGTCAACACCAGCGCAAGCAAAACCTTCTTCATAGGTTCAAGTGTATTCCCATTTCAACCCATCCTTGCAGCCCTCGACAGAATCTGATTAATTACCGTGGTTTTTGCATCGGCGTAGTTCTGAGTATGTTTCCAAACCTGTTGCGCGAGACTCCGCTTCGTGCGGGCATACAATTGGCGGTCTGCTTCGTTCGTCCGCAACCAATCGCGAAACATCACCATGCGGTCGATCTCGGGGCAGCTCAGCGAGAACACATGTAGATTCACATCACCATGACCGCCTTTAAACATCCTGTGTTCGAACCACGCGGGCTCGCGCACACGAAGCTGATAACCAGCTTTTTCCAGCATCGGAACGTATGCTGCCTCTTCGGCAGAATCGGACACGACAAGAATCATGTCGATTATCGGTTTGGCCATCAGGCCAGGAACGGATGTCGATCCAACGTGCTCAACGCGTAACGCGCGCCCGCCAACAGTTGCACGGACTCGCTCAGCTTCGTATCGAAATCGACCCGGCCATTTAGTGTCGTACTCAACCAGAACAATTGGTCCAGCCAATGGCGTAAGCTCCCCGATCGTGCACCTGTGCAAATACTCTTCACTCGCGGACATGTGCCTATTTTGGCTTGACTCCCGTGCGCACCTGACGATTGTGGCGTCAATTGGGCCGCAACGGGTCGGACATCCGCCTGCGTGAGAGTAGCCCACGTCCCACCGCTCGCGTACTCAACTGTTCACTTCGCGCGTCAAAAGAACTCTTTCTTAAACGCTTCATGACGCTGGCGTGCAACGTGCAGGAGGGGCCCAAATTCTGGTAAGCTGCGCAGATTGTTAAGGAGCGGATCTCTAATAAAGTAAGGATAGGAAAAAAATCCGCCCTCAATACTGGAGCGCAACATGCGCAGCGCGGAAGTTTTATCGCCCAGAACAGCATAGGCTTCGGCCATCTTGTAGGCCGCTTCCGGATCGCCAACACCACGCTGCTGCATCTTGCTTTCCAATTCCCCTAAGATCTGTAACCCATCCGGCGTCTTCTGTGCAATCGAATCGGCAAAAGCCTTTCCAATGCCGGTAAATAACGTGTGATTCTCTTCATAGGCGCGAACGAAATCCTCCGCTGCCTGTTCCGTCTTTCCCTGGTGGTACTCTGCAAAACCGCGATAAAAGCGGAAAAAAGCCGACTCATTTGCATCGGGAAGGCTTTGAAGGAAGTTGTCATACTGCCCGAGATAGAGGTAAGCGTTCAGAACTGAACCATTGGATTGGACCGAAGGATCGATTTCGCGCGCGCGTTTGCACTCTGCGAGCGACTCCTTCAACATCCCCGCAAACCGGTATGCATATCCTAATTCCCAATGACCGGCCGCATCGTTGGAATTACTCGCGATCGCGTCCCGCAGCAACCGTACCGCTTGTTCAACTTTGCCGGTATCTACCATCAAATTGGCGAGAAACGTCTCTGCTTCCGGTTGCTTCGGCTGAAGTGCAAGGGCGCGCTCATAGGCAGCTTGTGCCCTGCGGTACTGTTCGCGTCCACCCAGCTCGAAGGTCCCATCGGACGTATAAGCTTGACCGAGATACGCCCAGGTTAGGGGATACTTCGGATCAATTTCGGCCGACTTCTCGAGCATCTTCACCGCCAACGGGAAATTATGGCTCGCCACAAGGTCAACGCCGCGCAAATAATATTCATACGCCGCCGGCTTTACAGACTGGTCGGGCTGGATTCGTTGGGCGTCCGCTGGCGACAGGTTCAACTGCAAGCCTTTAATGATCTGCTTAGCGACATTGTCATGTACTGCCAGAAGCTCGTCATACTTCAGATCGACCACGTCCTTGCAAAGAATCTTGTACGCACTTACGTCGATCAATTGATACGTGATCCGTAGATGGTCGCCATCGCGAATGAAATTCCCGGTGAGTAGAGTGTCCACGTTCAACTCCGCGGCGACCTTTTTAATATCAATGTCTCGGCCTTTATATTTTTCTATGGCGGAAGAAGGCCGGACCGTAACCGAGCTCAGGACGCCGACCTTGCTGATGACCGCGTCAGCAAGCGAGAAGCCGAGAAAATCGCTGTCCGGGTCCTGCCTGAGATTCCGTAACGGGAGCACGGCAAGCGTGCGCTGCGCGACCGACTTTCGGTATGCGCGGTAACCTGCCGCTGCCAACAAACAGACCAGGAATCCGAGTGCCACTATCAGAATTCGGTTTCGCGAAATGGCACGGCTCGCCTCAGCGCGCGAGACGGGCGCCGCTGCGAAATTGTAATCGCCGTTACTGACGTCAGTCTCAATTGTCTGTGAATCACCCTTCGCTAACTCGTCCAGGGATGCTGAAGCGGCTATGGGGCCTGCGGCCGGCTCCTCCGCGACCTTCACCGACGCGGTAAACCGATAACCTTTCTTAGGCACCGTCTTGATATAGGAATCGTGCGCTTCTGTTTCGCCTAGAACCTTTCTGAGTGAGGAGATCAACACTGTAATGTTGGCTTCCTCGACAAAGCTGCCCGGCCAAAGCGCTTGCATGATCTGTTCCTTGGAAACCAGGCGCCCCTGATTCCGTACCAGTAACACCAGAAGATCGAACGCTTTCGGTGTCACCAGAGCCGCCTTGCCTTCCCGAAGCAGAAGATGTTCGTCAGGTTCAAGGCGGAACGGGCCGAATTCATAAAGCTGCCCGCTGTTCATGCTCATACCAGCAATTTTGCCAGCTATTGTAATTCCTTTGGAAAATTCTTGGAATCTTCCAGCATTTCCCTAATGACTCCGGTTCGAAGCTCGGACAAAGTGGAAAACGACCGAAGTTTAAACAAAATTTCGCCTCAACAAAAACACACACAAGGGAGAAAGAAACATCTTGAAACTACGTATCGTTAAAAACGTCGGCATTGTCTTTTGCCTTCTACTTGCCACCCGGGTGATGAATGCCCAGTCCGTGAGTAGCGAGTCTTCTTCAAATTTGTCCGTTCCACGGCTCGTGAAGTTTACCGGCGCCGTAGGCAATGACCAGGGCCCGTCCCGGCCTGGAACGGTCCCGATTACCTTCTCGCTCTACAAGGATGAACAGGGCGGCGATCCTCTTTGGACGGAAACCCAGAATGTAGAGCTCGACCTGCGAGGAAATTACGCCGTACAGCTAGGCGCGACCAACCCCGACGGTCTGCCGATAGATGTTTTCGCATCCGGGGAGGCGCGCTGGCTGGGAATCACAAGCTCCGGGGGAACCGAACAGCCGCGCGTGCTGCTCATGGCAGTGCCGTATGCTCTGAAAGCGGCGGATGCCGCAACCATCGGAGGATTGCCGCCCTCGGCATTCGTGAGGGCGAATCCGCAAAGCGGCGCTTCGACCGCGGGTGCTCAATCTATCGACAAGGCGCTTCCCGAAACCGCTTCCGCGAACCCGCAAAATCTAAATAGCCCGCAAACGCTAAAGAATGTGCAAACCACCGGCGGCAAAGCGCCGTTCCTGCCGTTGTGGACGGGCGCCACGACAATCGGCAACTCGGCTCTGTCTCAGTCCGGCTCCAACGTTACCCTAACTGGCAGCCTTTTCCTCACGGGGGGAAATCTGAATGCATCCGAAAGCCAGGTTTTGGGACAGACAGGATTCTTTCGAAGCAGCAACGCAGGTTCCATTCTTCAGGGAACTTCAACCAACAGCTCGAGCGGTTTTGGCGTTACGGGCGTCGCTGAGGGGACCAGCGGAGTAGGCGTCGAAGGCAGTGGCGTCACAGGCGTCGAGGGACTCGCTCTGAACAATGGCACGGGTGTTCTCGGCGAGGGCGGCACGTTTGGCACGGGTGTTAGAGGAGTGGGCGCCACCGGTGTTTTCGCGTTTTCATCTACAACCAGCGGCTCTGCCACTGCTAACGAGGGTGTGCTGAACACGACTACCGCCGGTTCCGCCGCCGTGCTCGGACTTGCTCAGGGCAGCAGCGGCGCCACCTTTGGAGTGGAGGGAGTCAACTTTAGCAACTCCGATTTCGCCGCCGCCGTTTCTGGTCTCGCCGATGGCGACCAGAACCTGACCTTCGGTGTGACCGGTCAGAGCGAAAGCCAAATCGGCGTCGGAGTGATCGGCTTCGGGACCTCACCCAGTAATACCGCCGCGTTTTTCCGGGGCTGCTGCGCTTTCGGCGTGTGGGGCGACACTGGCTCAACGAACCCCGACTCGGCGGCATTGATGGGCACGGCTGACACCGCTCGCGCCATGTTTCTTCAGAACAATAGCACCAGTACAACGGCAGTCATTAACGACACGGTAAACCAGCACGGCGTCGCAATCTTAAGCGTTAATGGTGTTGCATTCGGGCAATTCTGCAACTTCAACACCGACGGGGTTGAGTTTTGCTCCGGAGGGCAGTCGACCGTGGTCCCCGTCGGCAACAGTCAACATCAGGTAGCCCTCCATGCTGTCGAATCACCGCAAAACTGGTTCGAGGATTTTGGCAGCGGGCGCCTCGAGAGCGGCGTTGGCAGGATCGCCTTGGAACCCACTTTCGCTGAGACGGTGAACACAGGCTCGGACTACCACGTGTTTCTCACACCCGAAGGAGAATGCCGCGGTCTGTACGTCAGCAACAAGTCGGCAAGCGGATTCGAGGTGCATGAACTCGGCGGGGGCCAATCGAACGTGGCGTTTGCCTATCGCATCGTGGCTCTTCGACGTGGATACGAAAACGCGCGCCTGGAAGACCAGACCGCCATGGTGACGGCGATGAAGACTAACATCTCCAAGCTGGCAGCCAAACCAGCTCGCCCCTGGCCGGTGCCCTTGCGTCCTAAACGAGTCCAGGCTCCTTCTGCTCCTGCGAACCAGGTCGCTATCGCCACGCCAGTAGTTTCATCGGCAACTCGATAGCATGATTGCGCGAGTGGCTGATGCTACTCGCGCAACCTAACAACATAAACTTTGCCGCATAGGTATTGCTTCAATTTTGCGCAATACGGCGGCGCTGCCCGCGTCTTCCTTTTTCTCGGCCCGGCTCCGCTTGTTTTGTCGCGGCGGCGATACCAGCAGCACGCAACTTTGCAATCCGGCTGATGAGTTTCACCGGAACCGGTTTGGTGATTGGGAAATGGATAGTCCCCTTTCTCAGCTCATAGCCCTTGAGCTCATCTTCGAGCGCCGCCAAAAAACTTCCCGACGCGGCAAACAGCGAATAATGTTCCTTAAAGCCGGCAAAATACAGCATCGCCTTTCCGTGCAGCTTATATCCAGGCATACCGTACCCGATGCCCTCAACTGCCTCGGGAACGGCGCGCCTGATCGCAACGCGCACCTGTTCGAGCTTTGACCGCACCCCCTCCGGCTGCGCAGCGATGTACTCCTCAACCGACTTGGGAACACCCTTCTTCATTGGCGAGCGACTCATCCAGAATCGCGTGTTTGTCGCGAGCGCCCGGTGATTGGCCCCCGCTGCGCCCCGCCCCTACTAGACGAAAGATGGGGTGACTCTCCGTGAAAGGTGAAATATCGTCGGCAGCTTTGGCGCGAACAGCCTTCCCCACTCTCGTCAAGCGCACAAGACGGCGTGCCCCGCGCCTGACGCTCGGGAGTTCCCCGCGCTGGAGTCGCCGCCAAATCGTCGAACGCGAGATTCCTAATGCTCGGATCGCCTCATCGATGGTGAACAGATCCTTCGGCATCGCTTGATCCTATCAGGTGAGTGTCACTGTCTCTCTCGTCTGACTTCGAAATCTCCGCTTCTAAAAACCTGCGCAGAGCTGGTTCCTCGCTCAATCCAATCGCGCGGCTATATGCACATTGCGCTTCACTAATTCGCCCAAGCCGCTTGAAAAGGTGCCCTGCCAAAGCCCAATATGGCTGATACGTCTGGACGACAGCATCAGGCAACAGTTCGAGAGCACTCAGGCCTGCCGCGGGGCCTTGGGCCTCGGCGATCACAGCAGCGCGGCCCACAAGCGCACCGACCGTCGGGGAGAGTCGGACCAATCCTTCATACAACAGAGCAATCGCGTTCCAGTCCGTGACGCCCGTTCTAGCACGCTGCGCATGCGCGGATTGAATGGCCGCTTCCAATTGAAACCGTCCGATCCGCCCACGCCGAGACGCTTCGCAGAGTAGACGTTCGGCTTCACCCATCATCTCTTTCGACCAGCAGGTCACATCCTGTTCCAGAAGCGGAACGTAGCTTCCCGACTGCGTGCGTCTGGCCTCGCGGCGCGCCTCGCAGTGCAACATCATCGCCAACAGACCCTTCGGTTCCGGCTCGTCGGGCATAAGTTGCACTAACAGCCTCGCCAATTCCACGGCTTCTGCCGCAAGCCCTTTCCGCCGAGCATCTGCCCCCGTGATGTCGTCCCACCCACTCCCGTACGCCGCATAGATCGCTTCGAGTACGAACTCGAGTCTTTCCGGTAGCTGCGCCGCTTCGGGCACTTCAAAACGGATTCCCGCAACACGAATCTTTGACTTAGCCCGTGTGAGACGCTGGCCCATCGCTGAAGGGCGGACCAGGAATGCCGATGCGATTCTAGCCGCATCCAACCCGAGGACTGTTTGCAGCATCAATGGCGTGCGCGCCTGCGCCTCGATAGCCGGGTGCGCGCACACGAACATCAGCTTCAAACGCTCATCGGGAAAAAGAAGGCTCTCTCCTGCCATCTCATACGCGTTCTCTGTGCCAGCGAGCAAGTCCGGGATTGCCTCTCCGCGTATCCGAGATCGCCGCATCCCATCAATCAGCTTTCGTCTACCAGCGACGAGAAGCCACGCTTCTGGCTTTTCCGGAATGCCGTTCCGCGGCCAAGTCTCGAGCGCCGTCTGAAAGGCGTCGGCGAGTGCATCCTCGGCCGCGCTCACGTCACGACAACGCACCGCCAAAAACGCAAGCAGGCGGCCATAAGAATCCCGGGCCACCTGCTCGATTGTTCGGTGCACTCGCGCCGCGCGTTCTCCTTCATGGTTCTCGCTCATCACGGCATTCGAACCAGCACAACCTAGGTTCTAGAGTTCCGCTCCTTCATGCCGCCGCAGACGCCGAGAGATTCGGGCGCACTTCGACCACTCCCTCCGGTCCTGCTGGGTAACGTGCTGCCCAATCCAGTGCCGTGTCGAGATCGGGTACCTCAATCACAAAAAGGCCGCCGAGTTGTTCCTTGGTATCTGCATAAGGACCGTCCTGGACTAGGCGCTTGCCTTCTCGCAGTCTCAGCGTCGTCGCGGTGTCGGGCGGTTCGAGACCCGCGCCGGCCCTGAATATCCCCGCATCCCGGACCGCTTTCATATATGGCATGAACGCTGCCCAGTATGCCTCCCGCTTTGCGGGATCAGTGCGGGCGGAAAACTCTTCTGGACTCAAATAGAACATCAGTGTGTATTGCATTGCGTGCTCCTTTTTCCGAGCGATTTGCCCTCGCTCATCACAATGACGACCCAGCAGAGCGCATTTCGACATGGCTGGCGTGCCCACTCAAATCTATTTCCGTCCTCGCACTTCTGCAACGTGCGACACTTCGCACCAGTTACGATTATCCAGACATGCTCTACATGGTCATCGAAACCTTTCGGAACGGAGATCCGACGCCAGTATACCGGCGTTTCCGAGATCAGGGACGCCTGATGCCAGATGGCGTCAAGTATCTGGACAGCTGGGTGAGCAATGACCTGCGCCGCTGCTTCCAAGTCATGGAATGTTCCGATCACCGACTACTCGATGAATGGATGGCGAACTGGGAAGATCTCATCGAGTTCGAGGTCGTTCCCGTCATGACATCAGTGGACGCCGCTGCGGCCGTGACCGCATGAGTTTTGAAAAACTGACATCTTTTGCTCGTACATTGCCCGTGCAAACAGTACCCGTCCCGCAGCGACTCTGTTGTTGACATCCGACACCAAACACCTCCATACTGTAGACATTCGACATCATGGCAGCTCCTAAACTCGACCTCCTGCAAGGCACTCTGGACTTGTTGATATTGCGCACCCTTGCCAACGGCCCAAAGCACGGCTGGTCCATTTCGGAACGCATCCAACAGATTTCGAAAGACGTTCTCCAGGTCAATCAAGGTTCTTTGTACCCCGCGCTTCATCGTCTCGAACATCAAGGCTGGATCGAAGCTGAGTGGGGTATCTCAGAACTGGGACGGCGCGCGCGATTTTACGACCTCACCAAAACCGGCCGCAAGCAACTGGAGATCGAAGCCGAGCAGTGGTCGCGCCTGACGCGAGCCATTGGCCGTGTTCTGGAAATGGCTTGAGGATTTCTTATGCGTTGGCAAAGTCTGCATTCTCGTCTGCGTGCCCTCTTCCGGCGTCGCAGGTTTGAAGCTGATCTCACCGAAGAGCTGTCTTCGCATATCGAACTGCAGACCCGAAAATATATCTCCGAAGGCTTGGACGCACAGCAGGCATATCGCCGTGCCCGCATCGCCTTCGGCGCGATGGAAGAAGCCCGCGAGAGTTGCCGTCAAGTGAACCGCTGGCGATTATTGGAGGCGGTTTTGCGTAATGCCGGCCAAGGCTTCCGATCTCTGGCGAAAAATCCAGTCTTTGCTCTCATCGCGGTACTGATTCTGAGTGTCGCTATCGGAGCTAACGTCGCCGCGTTCAGCACCATCGACGCTCTGCTTCTTCGTCCCCTGCCGGTTCCCAAACCAACCCAGCTGGTTGAAATCGTCTCCCGAGATAAACACGACAAACCAGGCAGCCTCTTTTCTACTGCTCTGGAACCGCTCTCGCACAATAAATCCTTCTCCGGAGTCTGCGGCGTCGCCACACATTACGACGCCATCGAAATTGGGGGGACGCTGCGTAAGCTCGGCTCGGCGGGTTTTTCAGGAGACTGTTTTCAAACTCTGGCCATTCCCATCGAGCGAGGCCGGGCTCTCAGTCCTTCAGACGATCACCTTGGCGCCGAGCACGTTGCCGTGATCACCGACGCTTTATGGCGCAGCCAATTCGGTGGCCGCGAGGACGCGCTTGGACAACCGATTCGAATCGGTTCGACCGACTACACGATTGTTGGCGTAACCGCCCCTCCCTTCACAGGTTTGCTGCTTGGTTTTCCCGAACCGATAATGATTCCGCTGTTGCAGCAGTTCGATCTGTTGCCGAATGGGTCGCCTCGGACTTCGTACTACGTCAATGTGCTCGCCCGACTCGCCCCCGGTGTCTCCGAGTCCCAGGCAGCCGCCAGCGTCCTCGTCGAGCGCCGGAGACTCCTCGAACTCAGCGTCCCGCAACATTACAGCCCCGCTGGAAAAAACTATTACGTCTCTCTGGGCCTTACAATAAGCTCTGCCGCAAGCGGTCTCGACTACTTCCTGCGCCATCGCTTTTCTCAGCCCCTCTATGCGGTCTTTGGACTCTGCGGAGCCATGCTGCTCATGGCGTGTCTCAATCTGAGCAGCCTCTCGCTTGCACGCAGTCTTCGCCGCCGGCAGGAAGTCGGGATTCGATTAGCCCTCGGCGCAACACTTTCTCACGTCGTTTGCATTCTCTTTGTTGAGAATCTGCTTCTTGTGATCGCGGGTACCGTCGCCGGAATCCTCGGAGGGCTCGCGGTTGCGCGACTCATTCTGGCTCGCGCCGGCGCCATGTTTGGCAATTTCTATCTTGACGTGGGCATCGATCTTCGCGTCTTACTGTTTGTATTGGCCAGCATCACCGCCGGAGTCTGTGTCTTTCTGTTAGCTTCGCTCTGGCAAGCGAAACGCCTCGCTGCAAGCGATGCGCTCAAGCAGAGCGGCCGCGGCGTTCTTGCCCAGAACACTGCCGCCCAAAAGGTTCTGCTGTCGGTTCAGATTGCGCTCACCTTAGCTCTTATCGCCGGAAGCGCTTTGTTCAACACTTCTCTCACAAATACGTACAACATTGATTTCGGAGTGAAGCCCCAGCATGTTTGGACAGCGCTTCTCACGGCCCAGCCCGGTGGTTACCGCAATCCCCTTTATTGGAAACGTACCGCAGTGCCCTACTATCGGGGACTGCTAGACGAAATAGAAACGCTGCCTGGTGTCACCTCCGCCAGCCTCAGCACCAACATCCCGTTCTTCAGAAGCGGGTATCAGGCTGATATTTCCGTGGTGGAAGGCGGCGAAATGGAGCGCGTTTCCCAGGCGCGGGTCATAGGCGTCAGTAACGGATACTTCACCACGCTTGGCGCCCGCCTCGTCGCAGGTCAAGACTTCCCTCGACCGTCGCTCGCCACGGACGAGCCAGGCGTGATCATCAGTCGCTCCCTTGTCCATCAGATCAGTCCGCAGCGCTCTGCGTTAGGTCTTCATATCCGTGTCGGCACGCAACCCGATCTCCAGCACCTCCGAATCACTGGCATCAGCAACGATATGGACACCAGCCTGGCGGATCTTAACGACACCACGCCTTTTCTCGTCTTTCTCGACTTCTGGCAGCATTCCGATCTTCAGGCATATCCGGCTCTGCTGATCAAGACACGTACCTCGAATCTCGATGTCGCCGCTATTCGCCGTATCGTCGCAAGACAAGGCTACGAGTTTGTCGAACGTTTCAGTCCTCTGACAAGCGAGATCGATAATGCTTTGATCGAAAATCGGTTCCTCGCCTATCTTTCGGCGGTGTTCGGTTGTCTGGCCCTGGTCATGGCAGCCATCGGCCTCTTCGGACTGCTCAGCTATCAGGTCGCTAATCGCACGGCGGAAATTGGTATTCGCATGGCGCTCGGCGCGCGTCAACGGGAGATCCACTGGCTGATCTTGGGACAGACGTTCAAGTTGATTTTGGCTGGAGTCCTCGCCGGCATCGTGCTTACCTTCGGCCTAGAGAAAGTCCTGCGCAACTTGCTCTTTGGAATCACCCTGGGCAATCCTGGCGTTCTCTTTTTCAGCACTCTGGTTCTGCTGTGTACTGCCTTTGTCGCGGCCACCATTCCTATGTGGCGTGCCACGCATGTCAATCCGATCGAAGCTTTGCGTAGCGAATAGACTTCCAGTGAGAGTAGTTACATCGCATTCAGGGATCTCTCCTCAGGCAGTCTTCGTCAAAACCACAGAGGGAGAAGTCATTACCAACCGCCCATGTCGAACGCCTTTGGTCCCGATCAATAGATCAGCGAGCATCTGCACTTGCTTCGCCTGGCCCTTTACAACCAGCACTTCGAGACACGTATCGTGATCGAGATGGACATGTGTCGTGGCAATAACCGCATGGTGGTGATCGTGCTGCAAATCCATCAGCTTGTCGGGCAACAACCGCGAATGATGATCGTAGATAAGCGTAATCGTTCCCACGACGTGAGCTTCGGGTTTTTCAAGGGCAGCGCCGACCAACCGATCTCGAATAAGATCGCGAAACGCTTCTGACCGGTTGCCATAACCCTGTTTCGCGATGAAACGGTCAAAGCGGGCCAGAAGCTCGTCATCGATCGCGATTCCTGTGCGCGTCAGTTGTCCCATATCAAATGGTTTCCTCAGCGTAACACCAATTGTCAAACCCGTGTTACATTTGCCTCTCGCGCGCCACCCTCCCATTTCCGTTCACAGCACGAAATCCCTTATTTTTGGCCCTTTTTTCGCAAAAACCCTTGACACGCGATGTTAGCCTGACCTTGGACGCAACCCCTCTCGGATTCGCCGTCGCATCTCCACAGATTTTAAGGAGCTCTCAACGTGTCTACCGAAAAGCAGATCGCCGCCAACCAGGCCAATTCCCAGCACAGCACCGGCCCCCAAACCGAAGAAGGCAAAGCCAAATCCTGCCTGAACAATTTTCGTTGGGGATTCTGCGGCGCATTCAAGGTTCTCCCCTTAGAAGATCAGGAAAACTTCGACTCCATGCTTTCCGGTCTCCGCGCCGAGCACAAACCCACCACCATGACCGAAACTCTCCTGGTCGACAAAATGGCCCAGCATTATTGGCTCAGCCAGCGCGCCATGCGGCTCCAGGAAATGACCATGGGCGACGATCTGCCTCCTCGCGAACAGGAACGGGACTTCTTGCTGTACCTGCGCTACCAAACCACGAACGATCGCGGCTTCCACAAGTGCTTCAACGATCTCCTAAAGCTCAGAGCCGAAGAGAGAAAAGCTCAAATTGGCTTCGAATCGCAGAAGCTGAAACAGGAGGACCACGCCCGCAAGCTCTCC
>JAFASD010000229.1 GCA_019244945.1 Acidobacteriaceae bacterium
GGAAACATCGGCCAGATCAGGGCTGAACGCCGCAGCCAAATTGTCGCCGCCGCTTTCAATAAACACGACGTCAATATGCCCGAGCGAACGTTCCAGATCTGCGATCGCTTCCAGATTCATGGAGCAGTCTTCTCGAATCGCCGCATGCGGGCAACCGCCGGTTTCCACTCCGCGTACCCGCTCGGCTGCTAAAGCCCCTTGACGGATCAGAAACTCGGCATCTTCGCGGGTGTAGATATCATTCGTAACAGCAGCTATGCTCAGCTCATCGCGAAGACGCCGGCTGAGGCGGTCCACGAGCGCCGTCTTACCGCTACCGACCGGACCAGCTACACCAATTCGAAGAGCACGTTGAGCTTTTGAGTCAGGCATATACCCTAGAAAAGGAAATAGCGCTGCGCCAGCGGCAGCTCACCTAAGGGTTCGCAACTAAGAAGCTCGCCATCGGCGCGGACTTCGTATGTTTCCGGATCAACCTCCAGGTGAGGAGTAGCATTATTCAGAACCATGTCGCGCTTTGCGATGGTACGACAGCGTTCCACCGGAATCGCTCGCTTGCGGAGCCCGAGCTTTGTGGGAATACCGGAGTTGAGTGCAGCACGCGAAGTGAACGTAACCGATGTGGAATAGCGAGCCCCACCGAAGGCTCCAAACATTGGCCGGTAGAGGACAGGTTGCGGGGTAGGAATGGAGGCGTTCGCGTCGCCCATGACGCTCCAGGCAATAAAGCCGCCTTTGATAACCATTTCTGGCTTTGTTCCGAAAAAAGCCGGTTTCCATAGGACTAAGTCGGCGAGTTTTCCGGGCTCGATAGACCCTACCGTGCTTGCGATACCGTGAGTTAGAGCCGGATTGATCGTGTATTTGGCGACGTAACGCCGCGCACGCAGGTTATCGTTGCGCTCGGAGTCGCCAGGCAAGGGGCCCCGTTGTAACTTCATCTTATGAGCGGTCTGCCAAGTACGAGTAGTAACTTCTCCTATCCGGCCCATAGCTTGTGAGTCACTGGAGATCATGCTAAACACGCCTAAATCGTGAAGTATGTCTTCTGCGGCGATAGTTTCCTGGCGAATCCGGCTTTCAGCGAAGGCTACATCCTCTGGCACCAGCGAGTTCAGGTGATGACATACCATCAGCATGTCCAGGTGCTCCGCGATGGTGTTCACCGTCAGCGGACGAGTTGGATTCGTGGACGAAGGCAGGACGTTTTGCTCGGCAGCAATGCGGATAATATCGGGCGCATGACCGCCCCCCGCGCCTTCTGTGTGGTACGTGTGAATCGTTCGCCCGCCGATCGCCGCGATCGTATCGTCCACGAATCCGGACTCGTTGATCGTATCGGTATGGATCGCAACCTGGACATCATAGCGGTCGGCAACAGTCAGGCAATGATCTATGGCCGCGGGGGTGCTACCCCAATCCTCATGAAGCTTGAGACCGCAGGCGCCCGCGATGATCTGTTCCTCAAGTGGCGTGGTACTCGAAGCATTCCCCTTCCCTAATAAGCCGATGTTCACCGGCCATTCGTCGGCCGCCTCCAGCATGCGCGCAATGTTCCATTCGCCCGGCGTGCACGTGGTCGCGTTCGTGCCGGTTGCAGGCCCAGTACCGCCGCCGATCATCGTGGTGGACCCGTTCGAGAGCGCTTCGTAGACCTGTTGCGGCGAGATGAAATGAATATGACTATCTACACATCCAGCCGTGACGATCCGGTTTTCAGCCGCGATGACTTCGGTGCATGCCGCAACGATGAGATCCGGATCGACACCGTCCATGGTATCGGGATTCCCCGCTTTGCCCACTTTCACGATCCGGCCATCTCGGATGCCAATGTCTCCCTTTACAATGCCCCAATGGTCGAGGATGATGGCGTTCGTGACGACAAGGTCGAGTACTCTGTCCTTGCCGCCTCGCGACATGGTGCTGTTTTGGCCCATGCCGTCGCGAATAACTTTACCTCCGCCGAATGTGATTTCGTCGCCGTAAACTGTGAAATCTTTTTCGATTTCGATGGTGAGCGCTGTATCCGCCAGGCGCAGCCGGTCGCCCACTGTCGGGCCGTAGAAATCGGCATATGCCCTGCGCTCAATCGATAAGCTCATACCGATCCGTTGATCTTCCCCTGATGTCCAAATATCCGGCGCCGGCCGCCGAAGGGAACCAGCGTCACCTGCTTTTCTTCTCCCGGCTCAAACCGAGCCCCCGTTCCGGCAGGAATGTTCAGATGCATGCCGCGAGCCTTCTCGCGGTCAAATACCAAAGCGCGATTCACTTCAAAAAAGTGATAGTGACTTCCGACTTGAATGGGGCGATCGCCGGCGTTGCGTACGAGTATGCTCACCTGCCCACGGCCCGCGTTGGCAACGATTGGCTTTGATTCGAGAAAGTATTCACCCGGAATCATAAAGCTGCACCCGCGCACCTACTGAATAGGGTCATGCACGGTAACGAGTTTTGTTCCATCCGGGAACGTCGCTTCCACTTGAACGTCGGGGATCATTTCAGCAACGCCTTCCATTACCTCGTCGCGCTTCAACAGTGTAGCCCCAAAGGTCATAATCTCCGCAACCGATTTGCCATCGCGAGCCGCCTCGAGTATTTCCGCCGTGATGATAGCGACTGCTTCCGGATAATTTAGTCTAAGTCCACGGGCTCTGCGTTTGCGAGCTACCTCAGCGGCCACGAAGACCATGAGCTTTTCCTGTTCACGCGGAGTTAGATGCATAACCGTGCTCTTCAGTTGATCTTACGAGGAGGAATGGCGGGTTTGCCCCACACATCTTGTTTAGCATGCGCCCAGAATTCGTACAGGCCCATGAAGATATGATGCGCTTCGAGCGCCAACCCGCGAATAACCAGCCCATCTGCAATCAAAGCACTCACACCCCAACGCGCCATTTCAGAGCTCATGCTGAAGGCAAGATCATTGAGATGCCGCTCAAGTCCTATCCATTCTTTCTGCCCAACCCCGGTACGGCAGACGTACAAAGTGGCCGTGTAACGAAACCGGCTCCATCGAGAAACGGAGCACAGATTATGCGTCCGCGGCCTTAGCGAATACCGTTCCAACGCGAGCGGACGATTCTCGCTGCGGATAACGCAGTCTGAGGAAAAAACCTCAAATTCGAACTCTTCACCTTTAGCGACGCGCCCGGCCGACAGGATCTCCCACCAAACCAGCCCGGCATTTGAACCAAGCGTAACCACCGCACACTGATGGAAACGCGACCCACCAAATGGAATCGTCGCATCCGGTAGGTATTCCAACATTGCGCCGTCTCCAACGCGGATAGATGTGCAGACCTTCGACGGCGAGCTGTTGCAGCGTGCGCGATGAATCTTGGTGGCCCCGACAGATGTAATTTGAACACACGTGCCCGGTCCGGCTTCGATGGAAAGGTAGAGTGAGTCACCCGACAAAATGCCTCCAGACACATTGTGTAGGTGAAGCACGGCCTGACTCTCCGCGTTGTCAAAGGCACGAATAACTCGCCAGGGCGGCTCTTGCTTCCGCACCGTCATCCGCGTACGGTTACCGCGTTTTACAAAGCTCACGTCCAGATGGCCACAAAGTGGAAGCCCGGAATCGTGCTGGGCTGCTCGCCTGATTATGGACAGTGCGCCGTCAGGCATCGGAAAGACAATTAGCTAACGAATAGCCGTGTCGGCAAGCAAGGATGCCGCATACACGCCATGTCGGCAACATGAGCAAAACAGATCACCTCGGAAAGCGGAAAGCCTCGACTTTGATGCACCGTCCTGGCAATGGCCGGCTTAAGATTCCATGCGATTTGGTTTGCTCGCGACTGCCCGAGCTGCACAAGACGTTGTGCGGCAGAAATGATATTAAGAGTCGCTTGGTGCAGAAAAGAGCCCACCGTCAAGTCTGCATCGATCGTCAGAACGCCGCAGGTGTAGCCGAAGGCAACAACGTGATGCAGCTCTTCCAACCTTGTGAGCTCCAACAGGGCCGAATCCGAGTGCAGCGATGCTGCCAGCGCCACGAATCGGCGGCCCATCGTCAAGCTGGCCTCACGCGATTCCCGTGCCAATCGAAGTGCGCTCATGTACTCGTTCAGATCGCAAACCTGAGTGCGATCAATCCCCCGAGCGTGAGCTTCGCGGCAACAGACCGCATCCACCAGCAGCCCCTCGCAAAGCAAATCGTCGAGATACGCAGCCATCGAAATTGCACACGTTTCAGCGCCTTCTTCGATCTCGCCATCGAATACGAGCGCTTCGACCCCGAACGAGTGTGCCATGGAACCGATCGGCAGAGCGCTATCGGAGAGCTGTAGAAGCTGAAAGAAAGAAAGGTCGCTCGGATCGAACACTAGTATTACTGTAAATCTGCCAATGGCTGATTGGTTCGACAAACGCCTTCACAACTGTGATCTTCCTGGCTCAATCAGATCCGTTTTGTGTGTCTTCACTGTATTCTCGGTTGCAGAGCGAGGAGCCCCAACGCCTCCAACTAGATTTCGCTAGTAATTACCACAGAGTGGCAGCATCTAACAACTAGAAGCATGTAGTTCAGAGCTAGACCGCCCGCCCGGGAATGATTTCGCCGCTCACCACAGTCCGAACCATGCGCTTTCGAGCGCACCATCCCAGAGCGGAAGAAAGAAATAAATGCAAAAATCACTTGCTACTCGTTCGATTCTTTTATTGTTGGCTCTACTGGCTCTTACCTGTAGCGCCTTCTCCCAGATCAGCGTGGGCATTTCGGTGAGCTTCGGACCGCCGCCCATTCCAGTTTACGAACAGCCCATTTGTCCCGCTGTGGATTACATCTGGACTCCCGGTTATTGGGCGTATGACCCTGAATTTGGCTATTACTGGGTACCTGGCACGTGGGTGGAGGCGCCACAAGTGGGCTTCTTGTGGACCCCGGGATACTGGGGCTGGAGTGGCGCGGCCTTCATCTTTCACGAAGGTTATTGGGGGCCTCACATCGGTTTCTATGGCGGGATCAATTACGGCTTCGGCTACACCGGAGTGGGCTACCTCGGTGGGCGTTGGGAAGGAAACCACTTCTCCTATAACACCTATGTGAATCAGGTGAACACCACCATCATTCACAATACGTATAACGAAAACGTCACCAACATCAATGTGACACGCGTCAGCTACAACGGGGGTGCCGGTGGAGTGACAGCGGAACCTACTGCGGAGCAGAGGACATACGAGCAGGAGAGGCATGTTCCGCCCGTTGCGGCACAGGTTCAGCATGTTCAAGTGGCTCGCAGTAATCCAGAGCTACGCGCCTCCGCTAATCAGGGAAGACCACCGATTGCCGCCACCGCACGCCCCGGTGATTTCCGCAGCAACGTGGTCCGGGCAACCGAGGCTGGAGGCGAATACAAAGCTCCTCCGGCGAGAGGCGCCGCCCCAGTTTCCGCCGGTACGAACCGGAGTTACAATCACGCGAGCGAACTCCAGCCGCACCAATATACGCCGCCCAACACCGGCAATTCACAAACTGACCAGCGCTACCGGCAGCAGCAGGAACAACTCGCCTCCCGGCAGAACCAGGAGCACCAGAAATTACAGCAGCGGCAGGAACGGGAAGACCAACAAGCCGCAGCCCGGAACTACACTGAGCCCAGAAAACAGCAGGTGGAGCAGCGTCACAGCGCGCAGACTCAACAGCTGGAGCAACGTCACGCCGCGCAAGAGCAGCGCCTCGCCGCGCGTCAAGCTCCACGACCGGAAAAACGCTAATTATCATCTTTGCTTGAAGAATGTGACGGAACTCCGCTCGGAAAACGGGCTGTCCGCCATGAGCTGAAGCGTCCGGTCTCTGATCACCTGCTTAGCGACGCTCTTGTTTCCGTCGAAACGGCAGGAGGAGCGAAGCGGTAGTTCACTCCCGTGAACAGACCCGTGGCAAAGAGGAGCTGCGCTGCCGAATCGAGGTCGGCGCGCGAGACCTGGCTGTTTATACGAAGACCGGATGCGGAGATAATCGCCGCTTCCTTTAAACGACTATTTCCCTGAACACGAAGATCACGAATTGAGATCTGGCCTTGTGCGAGAAGAAAAGGAATCGCGAGCGTAGCGGCGGTTAAGAACGCGGCGCATCGGCTAAGCATGATACAGGGAATTATCGCAATCCAGCAGGCGTGGACACGGATGATCATCGACGAAAGAGACGCCGGCTCACCTTTACTTTCGCTCCGAGATTTCCTGCGTTTCCATAATCCCGTACGCCCGATGAACATCCTCGAGCGTCAGCGTTCCGATCACTTCATTCGGCCTCAGGCGGCTCACCACCTGTATTCTCGGCTGCACTGCGAGGAGCCGCAACGCCGCGTCTAATGGCTCATCGGGATAGAGCTGCATGGCGGGTTCGGCCTGCATCGCGGGCGAGACAGCATGCATCGCGTCCTCCACGCGCAAAGGTTGAAAATTTCGTTTTTCTTCCGCTGACGGCAAATTCACGCCCTCTAATTGGGCCAGCATCTTGAAAAACGGGGCGGGGTGCAGCTTGCGCGATATCAGGTACGCTGTCGTATTGGCGATCATCACCGGAAGGATGATCACATAACTTGCGCTCACCTCGAACACCATGAAAATGGAAGTGATGGGCGCGCGAAATACCCCTGCAAAAAACGTCCCCATGCCGACCAGCATGTAAGCTTCTGCGGACGCTGCGCCATAGGGCCACCATCGATGCGCGACGCCGCCGAGCGCGCCTCCAATCATTCCACCGATGAACAGCGCGGGGGCAAACATTCCGCCCGGCGTTTCCACGCTGAAACACAGCAGAGTCACCAAAAGTTTCGCAAGGCCGATATAGAGGAGAACCTGCCACGTGAACTCACCATGGAGAGCGCTGTTAATCGCGTCATAACCGGCGCCCATCACCTCCGGGAACCAAAGGCCGGCAACTCCCGTGAGAAATCCGGCAGCGGTCGGAAGTACGTACGCCCGCCAATGTGGAAGA
>JAFASD010000355.1 GCA_019244945.1 Acidobacteriaceae bacterium
GAAAACAACCGCATGAAGCGTGCTATTGCAGGTTTGTTCATCCTGCTCTCGATCCTGCTCCTAGGCTACCTGTTCTATATTGCAAAGCAAATCGAGAGGCAGTCGAACATTGAAGAAGCCCGACCGGCCGACGTGATCCTTGTCCTCGGCGCGGCTGAATATCGCGGAAAGCCTTCCCCGGTTCTGCAAGGAAGGTTGAATCATGCGCTTGTTCTCTATCTGAGGGGTCTTGCGCCTTATATCCTCACCACCGGAGGAGCGGGCGGCGACCCCGTTTATACAGAGGGCGAGGTGGGGCGCGCTTATCTAGCCGAGCACGGCGTTCCTTCGGAAGCCATTCTGGTCGAGCCCGAGGGATCCACGACCGCGCAGAGCGTCGACGCCTCAGCCGAGATTTTACGGCGCATGAATCTACATTCTTGTATCGTGGTCAGTGACGGATATCACATTTATCGCGTCAAGCGGTTACTCGAAGCTCAGGGAATCAAAGTATACGGGTCTCCCAGACCTCTGGCCGGCTCGCCGAGCCCGAGAGCTCTTCAGTGGCTCTACTTCCGGCAAGCTGTCGGATTTTTCCTGTGGCAGATTGGGGTCAACATTTAACACAGTTGTGCTCAGGAAAATGCGGAGAGGCTCGTCAACGCTGGTGTTCGCCATTTCATTGGCGGCATGTCAGACGGTTTGTGCGCAGAATCCGCCCCAACCGCTTTCCGTCTCGGCCAAGTGGCGCAATTTCATCCAGGAGACGGCGAGTCCCCTAACTCTGGGGGCGGTTGTGTTCAACGGCGGGGCGGCGCACATCACCAACTCCGATCCTAGATATGGATCGGATAGCCGGGCGTTCGCTTCGCAATTCGGGGCTTCGATGGCCGATATCGCCAGCCAGAACTTCTTCGGCGATTTCTTAATCGCATCCGCATTCCATGAAGACCCGCGCTATTTTCGAGAAGGCCCCGCACATGGGTTCTGGTCTCGTGCCGCTTATGCCATGAGCCGGGCGTTCCTCATCCGCACAGATGCGGGACGAGAGAGCTTTAACTGGTCAAACGTGCTTGGGACGGCTATGAGCGCGGGTTTATCGAACGTGTATTATCCACCCGCCAGCCGAAGCGGTCGCGTCACCGCTATACACTTCGGTTTGTCGACCGCCGGCACCGGGTTTGCCAAACTGGTTCCGGAATTTTGGCCGGATTTTCGGGATACGTTTTTCAAGCGCCATAAGAGTTGATCGATAACAAACGCCAGAATGCCCGCGCAACGGGAAGGAACCTGAAAATCACTCCATTCTTTATTCGGCGTGAACCGCGCCTGGCCTTGCTCTTGCTCTCTTAAACAGCCACACAATAGGCAAGCACGCGAAACAGACCAGGGCCATATAGCGGAAATCATCGACATAGGCCCACAAGCGCGCTTGTGTTGAAAGCGTGTGGTCAAGCATCGTCAAGGCGCCAGTATTCGAAACGGAAGGACCCGCCGCATTGGTCGTGCTGAGAATGCCGCGAAGAGCTGAGAGCTGCTGTTGAACCGCAGGGTTGGTGGGTCCGAGCGAATGCACTAGCTCGCTGCGATGAAGCTGTTCGTGCCGCGCAACCAGCGTATTAACAATCGAGATTCCAATGCTGCCTCCCACGTTGCGCAGCAGGTTGTATAACCCGCTCGCATTTCCAATCTGCTCGTTGGAGAGTGTTCCCATAGTCGTTGTTGACAGCGGAACGAACACCATGCCGGATCCAAATCCGCTCAACACAATGGCCCAAACGAACGACCACTGCCCGATTCCAAGATTCACCTCGCCAAACCAAAGGCTGCAGAACGCAAAAATCAGGAATCCGGAAGCGATGAGCCAGCGATTGTCAAGGCGCGTCGTCAAAATTCCAATAATCGGCATCGCGACAATTGCCCCAATGCCGCGCGGCGATACGGCGATCCCTGCGGTCAGCGCTGTGTAACCCATCAACTCCTGATAGAAGAGCGGCAGCAAGGTTACTAAGCCGTAAATGGCCGCTCCGAAAAGCGTGATCAGCACACACCCGAGAGTGAAATTGCGGTTCTTGAAAATGTTCAGATCCACGAGCGGCTTGCGCCCGCCTAGTTCCCAGGAGATGAACCAGACGAAGCTAACAATCAGAACAAACGTCGCCCAACGAATCCACGTGGCGCCAAACCAGTCGTCTTCCTGGCCCTTGTCGAGAATCACCTGTAGGCAGCCGAGCCACACGGCGAGCAATCCCAATCCGAACGCGTCGATCCGCCCCGGTTTGGCATTTCGGATGTACGGTGGATCCTCCACATACCGCAGAATCATGAACACGGCCAAAATGCCGATCGGAATGTTGATATAAAAACTCCATCGCCAGGAGTAGTTGTCCGTCAACCAGCCTCCGAACGTGGGCCCGAGAACAGGCGCAACCACTACACCGAGCGCAAAGACGGCCATGGCCAACCCACGCTTCTGAGGAGGGAAGCTCTCGAGCAGAATCGCTTGAGAGATGGGCTGCAGAGCTCCGCCCCCGGCGCCCTGAATCGCTCGCGCCAGCAGCAGGATGCCCAGGCTCGGAGCAGCGCCACACAGGAAAGACGACGCGGTAAAGATGACGATGCAGACGACAAGAAAGCGCTTGCGCCCGAAGCGCAGACCAAACCAGCTACTCGCCGGAAGTACGACGGCATTCGCCACCAGGTAACTTGTGAGAACCCAGGTGGCCTCGTCGTTGGTAGCCGAAACACTACCTGCGATATACGGTAGTGCCACCGCGGCTATGGAGGTATCCAGTACCTCCATGAAGGTAGCCAGCATCACCGATACTGCGATGAGCCAGGGATTCGAAGAGGGGCGCCACACCTCGGGAGTAGTAGCCGTGCTATTCGTGGCCATCTCTTGCACGGACCCAAATCCCGGGTGAGGATCTCGTCATTGCTTTTGGATGTCGAGGACCGGGTAAGCGCTTCGAGCCAAGCCCATTCTGCCGCCCGAAACTGTAATTGTTACTTACGTGGGGAATAGAAAAGAGGGATAGAAACAAGAGAACAAAATAGTTTATTCGAATGGACCGAAGCTTGCATCATAAGGAAGGAGCAAAATATTCAGCGGAGGAACTATGTCTTTTGCCTTATACATCGTGGGTTATGTAATTCTCATCGTGGGACTGGCTCTCGGTGCCTATTACATGCACGTCCCGGCACATTGGGTCGGGGTTGGTGTGCTGGTGCTGATCGGTATAGGAGTTGCCAGCGGCGTGGCAAAAACCCGACAAAAAGATCCGTCTTGAGTGGCGGAACTCTTCCAGGTATGATTGCGTATTCAAACATCGAACCTGGGAGGGATCTCGAATGAAGTTCGCGATAGCCGGACTCTTGTTTGTCGCCGCGGCTCTACTCACGCCAAACGCAAACGCAGACCAATGGAATAAGCATTGGACTGTCGGGCCGAAGCCTGAGTTAAGGGTCACGGCTGGCGACGCCGCCGTCTCGGTCGAAGCTACCGAGTCCAACGGAATCGACGCAAATTTGAAAACCGAAGGATGGTCTATCGGATCCTCCGGAGTGCAGGTCGTGGAACACCAAAGCGGCAGCCTTGTGCAAATCGATATTAAGGTGCCGTTCCACTCTGATTTCCTCAATTTTCACAACCGCTCTATTCGCCTGGAATTGCGAGTACCGCGCGAGATCGAGGGCGACATCCATACCGGCGACGGATCCATCCGTGTCCGGGGTGTTCACGGCTCGCTCCGTGTGGAGACTGGAGATGGCGGCATTCAAGGAGACGATCTGGACGGGACGTTGAATGCTCGCACGGGGGACGGGAGTGTTCACGCCCTTGGACGCTTCGATAACGTGCAGCTGCACACCGACGACGGCTCGGTGGAATTGAGCGTACTTCATGGCTCGAGAATGCAGTCCGACTGGCGAGTGCAGACCGGCGACGGCAGCGTGCAATTGAGCCTGCCGCCCGATTTAGCAGCCGATCTGGAACTACGCACGGGTGACGGCCACATCGGAGTCAGTATGCCTCTGTCCGTAACAGGTACTCAGAGTGACAACGAAGTGAGAGGAAAACTGAATGGCGGCGGTCCGCTACTGAGTGTCAAAACAGGTGATGGCTCCATCTCGATAGGCGCTCGCCAATAAACGCTTCTCAGGCTCGCGATACAGTAATCGCAAGGGGCCATGAGAAACCTCATGAGAGGATGCACTGGGCCCGATGTACTCGCTCTCCAGTGCGCCCTGGCGGCTGCCGGGGTATATTCAGCCGATTTCAATGGTTATTTCGGGGCTAGCACCGAAGAAGCCGTCCAATCATTTCAAAGTAAGAATGGTTTCACCGTAGACGGCGTAGTGGGCCCGCACACTGCCACGGCTTTGGGCCTTCAGGACCTTCAGCCAGTCACTTCTCTGGTTCCGAGCGTGACGGTGGACATGGTAACTCACATGCTTCCCGGAGCTCCCGTCGCGAACATCGAAGCAAATCTTCCACATGTTTTGAACGCTCTTGCCGCGGTTGGCTTGGCTGACCGGCAAATGATCCTAATGGCTTTGGCGACGATTCGTGCTGAGGTGGGCAGCTTCTTGCCTATCAGCGAATGCCAGTCCTGTTTTAATACCTCTCCGAGCGGCCACCCGTTCGATTTGTATGATACTCGCACGGATCTGGGCAATCAGGGAGCTTCTGACGGATCGGAGTTTCGAGGCCGCGGCTTCATTCAACTGACCGGCCGCACTAACTATCACGTGCACGGCCAAGCCATCGGACTCAGCGACCGACTGCTCAGCAATCCTCTTTTGGCGCATGATCCGGCCACCGCAGCAAATTTGATGGCAAGCTTCCTCAAAGCAAACGAAACCGAAATCAGAGCTGCTCTGGCTGCAAACGATTTGGCCAAAGCACGGCGTCTTGTGAACGGCGGCTCCCACGGACTCGACGACTTCACTGCGGCTTTCACAACCGGCTTGCAGGTGATCCCGGCTGAGATCGCCGTCGTGAGGCCCGGCGATCAAAATTCAACGACTTCTGCTCCTATCGAGCAGCCGACGCCGGAAGCGTCTGCTTAGCAGCTTCGGCTGCATACCGGGCAGCCAGATCTGGACGGAAATAGCCCAGGATGCGCGTGGCGACTTTCTTGCCTTGCCGGAACGCGTCCGCATATAGCCGGTCACGCTCCTCCCGGGTATACGTGAACCCAATGCTATAGAGATGCTCGAGTGAAAGTCCCAGCACTTTCGTACCCGCGTACGCGACAGCAGCTTTCCCGATCACCCCGCCTCCGAATGGTATTTTGCCGACAATCTGCTTGGCCAAAGCACGCCAACCGAACGCGCTTCCAATAATCGTCGCGATCTCTGATTTCTGCTCGCTGTATCCTACGTCGCGATCGCTCGCGGCCGCAATCAGAAAGGCCATTCGAACTTGGTTCATGGTCAGGAAGGCAGTATCCGACGCAAATTCCGCGACGGCCCAAGGCAATTCAATAACGCTCGGAATGATGTCCGGCAGCGCCGTGGTGATGGAAAAAAGTGTATTTTCTTTGCACGTTTTTGCGATCACTCTGTCTACAAATGGCCGGCGGAAGGGAAGAAACGCTCTGGCAAGAGGAACTCCCAAATCCGGGTGCTTTGCGAGGCTCTTTTGCACGAGGCGATGCGGACTGTCCGGATGAAAGACGAGAGAATCGTGCGGAGCCACTACGCCTTCGCCATAGACATCGATGTCGTAGCGCTGGGCTAAAACTGGAATGGGCGCGCGGGTCAGCAATACGGCTGATTCACGCCGCCGCGCGGGGCTTAAATCCCGGAGAAAAAAATCTTCCATCCTCCGATAGCCTTCTTGACTATCAGCGTGAAGCGCTATGTGCACAGACCGTTCCCGCATTTCTCGAACTTGCTTGGGATTCAGCGTGCTGAGTGCTTTTTTGATACTGACCAGACCCTGGATACTCATTCAGGACTCCTGTGAGAAATAGGAGCATCCGCCCCATTCAGGCGTAACACTACTTTAAGTTGCTGCCGCCAATCTGAGTTAATGCCAACCCGTTCGACTTCTATCTGCGGCGAGAAGTAACGCAGAATTGCAGTATTCGATGGGTGGAAGTCTATTGCGGGCGCAATCAGTATGAGCTTGGGCGGCTTCTCTTCCAAGGCGACGCTGGGAAACAGGTGTTGCAGCTCGCGCCGGCCAGCATGCCACGTGACACGCATCCAATAATCTAAAGCCTGTAGCGGAAGATGAATGTCTTCCGTTATTTTCAATTCCAGAACCGCAAGCCGGCCCGAAGCCGATGCCGCGAGGAGATCAATCAAGTCCCGGTCCGCAGCCGCAAACGCTAACACTTGAGCGTGAATGGGACGGCTCAGGAGGCATGCATCGATTTTTGAAATATTTTCCCGGACGCATACTTCGAGATCACGTTCGGAAGATCCCTCGCCCCGCCAGGCGATTGAGGATCCGCCGCGATTTGGCACTACTGCGCTTTGCAGGTTGCCTAAATCGCGCGCGTCTACTTCTCCTGCCGAGCCATGCGCATTGAAACGGAAAAGTCTCGTTTGAAGACTGCCCTGATCCAGCCATCGAAGCCGGTGCGCTGTGAGGTTACCCGCGCTATCTGGCAAGAAGAGGCAAAGGGAACTCTGCATCGGTTCCTGTGCGCGGCTGCGCAGATGCTCGTACCAGATCAGAGCGAAAGTGAGCATGGCGGGTTCATCTTGAATGCTCGGACAAGCCATGCAGGCAATCTGATGCATGCCTCGAGTGAGGTGCGCACGCGGGAAAACCGGCGAGAACGACCGCTGCAGGTCCATCCCGCAACCCAGAAAGCGGATTTCCCAGCCGGGAAAGTGGCGGAACAGCATGCGCCGGAATTGCTCGGCGAAATTCTGACGAAGACCACTGAGAGACCTGTGCGCCGTCTGTGGACGATCCAGATCTAGAAAACTAAGCTTGCCGGCCGTTCCGCCGAATTTTTGAATCGTGCAATCAAGAATACCGGTAGCCTGCCGGTCAATCGCGACAATTCGGCGTGACAACCCACGCGTCTCTCCCCAAACCTCGATCCAAAGCCGGCCAGAACGGATGTCTAGCGCGTAATCTCCCGAAGCGAGCGGAATCACCTCCTCGCCGTATTCGAGGAGCGCCGGATTCCTGCAAGTGCTTAGAAACGTCTCGATTGAGGAGAGCAGCGTTTCCGGTTCCGCTTGCGCAGCGGAGGTTGAAATGCTTTTATGATGGAGTTTTGCCAATCGAGGAGTCCAGTTTTCAAAGCCGGCTCGCGAGCGTGGAAAGCCGCATCCATCGAGCAGCGGACCAAAGCGGCCGGGAGCGCTCCGAAATAACCCTAGTGGCCGTCTCAAAGAAATTCTCTGCAACAAGGATTCTTGAGGCGTACGAAGCAGGATTGCGGGATTTCGGCGAAAACTATGTTCAGGAGTTTGCCGCCAAGCGAACCGCCGTTAGGCAGTTGAGCGAAGCCCACTTTCATCTGATCGGCCATTTGCAAACGAATAAAGCACGCCTGGCATCTGATCTCTTCGATGTAATTCAGACTGTCGATTCATCGAAGCTTCTCGCACGCCTCAACGCGGCGGCACAGGAGATCGGCAGGACCATCGAGGTAATGTTCGAGGTCAAGCTTTCGCGCGAGCAGGCCAAAACCGGAGCGCGTCCAGAGGATTTGCTCGAATTGCTGAATACCGCTCGGGACTTGCAGCATTTGAAAGTCTCGGGTCTTATGACCATGCCGCCCTGGTCGGATGATCCGGAGCAGTCCAGGCCTTACTTTCGGCAGCTCGCCCAACTGAGGCGGCAACACGGATTACCGAAACTTTCCATGGGAATGTCGGGCGACTTCGAGGTAGCGATACAGGAAGGCGCGACTCTCATCCGCGTGGGCACTGCGCTGTTTGGCCGAAGGCCCAAACCGGACACAACGGAACTCGCGCTCCTCTCATGAGCACGAGCACCATCCGCCCTCGAATCCTGCCGCTTGCTCTCCTGCTTTCCGCGCTGGCAGCGGGACAAACCACAACGAGCAGCCCTCGCTCCCCAGCAATGCAAGAGCAGCTCGACCTCGCCATCCCCATGCGTGACGGTGTTTATCTCGCAGCAGATGTGTTTCTTCCTCGCCGCGATGGCCGCTGGCCCACAGTACTGGTTCGGACCCCCTACAACCGGAAGGCGCCTTCCGCGAGCAGCTATCTTTTCTTTGTCAACCGTGGCTATGCGGTGCTGATTCAGGACGTGCGCGGCCGCTATGCGTCCAAGGGAAATTTCGGGCCTGCGAGCCAGGAAGGGCCGGACGGGTACGACACCATCAGCTGGATCGCCCGACAAGCCTGGTCCAACGGTCGCGTCGCCATGGCGGGAAGCTCGTATCTCGGAATCGCCGATTGGTGGGCGGCCATCGAAGATAATCCGCACCTGGTGACCATCTCCGCCATGAATTCAGGTGACGACGAGTACCTGGACAGGTTCTATTCGA
>JAFASD010000378.1 GCA_019244945.1 Acidobacteriaceae bacterium
ATCTCCACCGGATGGCCCGGTGTATCAGCGTAGGTTCCTACGTAGTCCGCCAAGTGCGGAGTGGTGGTTTGGTGCGCTCTTACCCCACCTCCTACGATTGTCAGAAGGACGGGAAACACCACCAGACGCAAAGAACGCACACAACGATTACGCATTGCCAACGTGAGTCCTCGTCTCTCTTGAGTTAAAGGAGGGGAATACTAGAGCCTAGTCTATCGACTTGCCGGTCCGGATCCAACCTGTATGGTTGCTGCATAGTGAGCTCCTCTAAAGCGTCTGACGTTTCTTCTGTCCTATAACTTACTCGACCTAAACATTAATCTTGCAAGCGGCTCGTGTGAACGGATGGCGATTGTGACGAAATTACAATCCCGACAAATCGGAAATGGACTCGCCCACGACCTGATTCATTCCCGCGAGACATTGCTCCACGATTCTGTCGCGCTGCTTAGCGGCTGACTTTTCGTAACGAACGATCGGGAATGCTACGACGGAATACGACGCAAAACCTGTTGCTGTCTCTTAGCCGCAAGGCCGCTCTGAGCCTACCCACAGTTGGGCCAGATCTCTGAGGTTGTGTTTGTATTTACGCGTTACCAAGTATTCCTTCCCACCTTTTACACGCAGCCTGTACTCCCCCGTCGGTAAAGGCTGGATCTCCTCCACGACCGAAATATTCACGATGACCGAGCGGTGGATGCGAATAAAACCGTAGGGTTTGAGCTTCTCCGCGATGGACGAGAGGGACTCGCGCACTGAATAAGGCTTACGCTGGTGTCGCAGTGAAACGTAATTGCCTTCGGCTTGCACTGCCAAGATGTCAGCTAAATCCAAGAGCAAAATGCTACCTTTTGCCTTGAACGCGATTCGCGGCGCCTGTCGTTTTGCGATAGCTTCCAACCGTCGGAAGACTAGTAAGAGGTTTGCGGCATCCAGTCGGATTTCCGGAAGCAATGATGCATCTGCGATTTCGCCGAACTCATCCGCCGTCGATTCAAGGGTGTAATCGCGTCTACTCTTGGTGGGGCAAATTGTAGCTCCCTGCAGTGGGCTAGCTGAAGCGACCGCATTCGCATAAGCAGCTTTTTGAACAAACATCTCACGTGCAATGGCCTTCTGATCCTGAATCTCGCGGGCCCTCATGATAGAAACCATTTGCTCTCGCTTCGAGTTCCTGCTACCCGTGGGTTAGTTCTGCCCAGTGCTCACCGCTGATTGTCTGAGCATACGAGCCGGTTGTATGTAACAGTGTCAAACACGACGATGCGATCGGCCCCGCTTGCGGTTGCCCGGCGTGCGAAGGGAATTCAGCCAGCCCACGATACTTTTAATTCCCACATTCCACACTTTCGGATCTTGAGCATTCTTCGCCAACACTTCGTAGCCTTCGACCATCGCGATCAGAAAGCTCGCACTCTCTTCCGGAACCAAGTCGCAGCGGACTGTTCCCTGATGCTGCCCCCTTCGCAAAGCTTCGGCAATACCCTCTTGCCAGGAATGGAAGATTCTCTCCAATCGTTTGCGGAATTGTTCGTCGAGCGGAGACATCTCCTGCGCCAAATTGACTAGGGGACAACCGCCTTTTACGTCTCTTGGTCGAGCTGGTATCGCCTTTACAATGCCGATCAAAGCATCGATGGGGTCGTTGTCGTTGCTCCGCTCGAGAGGAAGCAACCACCTGTCGTGAGGAAATTTTGCGACGATCTCGTCGACAATGGCATATCCGAGATCTTCCTTACTAGCGAAATGGTGGTAGAGCGCCCCCTTGGTGACATTCGTGGCAGCCAGAATCGCATCGACGCTGGCGCTCTGGAATCCTGATCTGTAGACCGTCCGGAAAGCGGCACGCAGCAAGCGTTTCCGCGTGCGCTCTGGATCGCGGAGCCGTAGCTTCTTCTCACGGGCACGCAACATACCAACTAGTTTGTATGTCAAATCCACCCGAAAGTCAATAAGAAATTGATCGGCGTGACTTCTGCCGCCTGACTTTTTCGAATTGTGTAGTTTTTGCCCGTGTGTATATGAAAAGTTGGATGAATCGTCGCTCTGTCAATTGCGGATTGCCCCAGAACGTTGTTAGTCCGCCACTCGTTTTAGAACTCCGAAATCTTGGTCCTGTTATCTCGCGTAATGGTTGTGAAAGTGGAACACCAGATGCTTGCTCAGTTTCGCTCAGCGGGAAGTTGTGAGGTCGTGGGCCAATTCTGCTCCCAACCGCGCACTCGCCTGCCAGGGAGTGGTACCGGCACCACGACTTTACCGGAGGGAAAAAGGAGATATATGAGCAGGTTTAGACAGTTGCGGAATTTCTGCATACCTTGCGTGGCGACGATTGCTTTGGGTGGTTTCAGCAATGCTTTCGCTCAACGGAGCTACAAAATTACCGATTTAGGCATTAACAACAGCAAGGACAACTTCAGCATGGCGATGGGCCTCAATAATCAGGGGTGGGCGTTGAACATGGACGGAACCGTGAAACCTCCTGAGGCGAGTACGCATACGACAGTTTCAAGGGGCCGCGCGGTGATAGGTTTCTATGGATTCAACATCGACCTGGGCACGCTTGGAAAACCCGACGCCAACAGTTGGATTAACTGGGGCGGGATCAACGAGCGCGTGGAAGCCGTTGGCATGTCCGAAACGGCTGATCCAGATCCAAACGGCGAAGACGTTTGCGGCTTCGGCACACACCTTACGTGCGTTCCGTTCATTTGGCGAGACGGCCACATGAGTGCTCTTCCGACGCTCGGCGGAAATAATGGGCAGGCCAGCGCCATCAATAACCGCGGAGAAGTCGCCGGATTTGCCGAAGACGGCGCGGTAGACTCCACCTGCCCAGCCGGCACAACTAACAATCGAATTGACTTGCCGGCGTTGTGGAAGAGAGGCCACGTCGAAGCTCTTCCTTTGGTGGATAACGATCCAGACGGTGTGGCATTCGGGATTGGCGATCGAGGCCAAGCGCTGGGCTACTCGGGAAACTGCTATGCGGCGACTCACGCAGTTATGTGGAAAGACAACACTGCCTTCGTACTTCAGGATCTCGGAGGTATATATTCCAATGTTGCCTATGCCATTAGCAACCGCGGCCAAATCGTTGGCCAGGTCAGCAGTGCGGATAACACGACCGGGTATGCCGCGGTTTGGCAGGACGGCGCAGAGGGCGCAGTCACAAACCTCGGCGTTCTGCCGGGAGATTTTGCCGCCTTTGCCACCGGCATCAACAACCGGGGCCAAGTGGTGGGAAGCACCTTTGACTCAAGCGGCGATTGGTCCCATGGCTTCATCTGGCAGGACAATGTGATGACCGACCTTAACACGCTCATTCCCGCGGATTCCAACCTCTTCATCATCAACGCAAGCAATATCAATGAGCGCGGACAAATCTCGGGTATGGCAACGGTACTCAGCGGGCCGCATACGGGCGAGATCCGTGCCATTCTTTTGACACCAGCGCACGAAAGATGCGACTTATCGATGGCGGATTTCGCACGTACACACCCGTCTTCCATTTTGCGCGCGAATGTTTGTCACCATTCTTCGCAGAGATTCGGACCCGGCGGATTCCATCGATAAGGCACATTCCCGGAACTTCCGCGCTATGCATTCCATGATGGCTACGAAGATCGGAATTGCGTAGAAGAAGGAAGCGGTGCGGGACAACATGGGTCACGCCAATCTGGCCGTGACCCTAGTTCTTTAATGCATCTTGTGTGAACGGATTGGCGATTCTGACGAAATCACAATCCCGACAAATCGGAAATGGACTCGGCCACGACTCGATTCATAGCCGCAAGACACTGCTCCACGATCTGAGCTTCCTGGCGGGCGAGCGCCCAATTCTTGCTGTCCACTGCTTCGCGAATGCCGGGGAGAGTCTTCACTCCATAACCTGTGTAGAACCCCGGCGCATAGATCTGATGCTTGTACCAGGCCCTGTTCGGCAGCCCTTCCGGACGCGTCAGCACGCGTTCGCTGCGCATCAGGGCTTCGTTGAGAACGCCTACTCGGTTCGGGTCAAGAGAATCCTTTTTCATGAGCGCTTGCAAGAGGGCGTTATATTTCTCTCCGCTTTGTTTGAGATCGTTGACCTGTTTGCGCAGTGATGAAAGATCGATGGTCTGATTGCTCTTTTGCGCCTCTTTCTGAATTTCATCCAGGTACCCATCTACGGTGACTGCAAAGTGAACAAACTCGAAAGGCAGCACGGACGCGTCCGCGAGTCGCAAGAGTGCGGTCGCCGTGTATTGCGAAAGCGCTTTGCCGTCCAGGAAATCGGTGTCCGAAAAATGCGTGTACCAATTGATGGAATCGTAGATGGAGTGATAGATTCCGCTTTTGGTCAATCCTCCGAAACCCTCATTCATACTGGCGATGCCGAGGTAATCGAGGAAAGCCACGTAATCCGAGCCTGCGCCCAGCGCGCCAATGGTGAACGTCTTCTCCTTTTTTGCGGATTCTTTAGCGGGCTCCGGTTCTTCCTGGTCCACGCTCGGGGGATGGTGCAGCGAACCTTCCACCAGATTCGTGGTCGTGCCGGGCTGCGGAATCGTTCCGGCCACTTCTGTCACGAATTCTTCGAGGGTGTGCGAGCCGCTTACGCGAATCCACCCTTTTGCCGTGTTATCTGAATTCAAGTAAGCGACGGCCTTCTGCTTCAACTCATCCTGATGCTTTTCCGCCCACTCTGTTGAACCGAGCAATCCGAACTCTTCACCATCCCAGAAAGCGATTTGGATGGTGCGCTTGGGCCTCCAGCCCTGTTTTTGCAAATTGGCGAGAGATCGCGCTGTCTCAAGAAGAGCGACCGCGCCGGAGACCGGATCGTCCGCGCCATTCACCCACGCATCGTGATGGTTGCCCGCGATAATCCACTGATCTGGCGATTCCGAGCCTGGAATTGTCGCGATGACATCGTACAGAGGTCTGCTTGTCCAGTCGTAATCCGTCTTCACATGAACACGCGCCAAGCCTGGACCGACATGATAGGTGATGGGCAGCGCGCCGCGCCACTCGCGCGGAACCACCGGCCCGGTCAATTGCTCCAAAATCGCTTGGGCGTCGCCGTAAGAAAGCGGCAAAACCGGAATCTTCATCAATGTTTTCGCTTCGGACAGCGCGAGGCGCTTGGATCCTTTTTCAGAGGCCCATCCTGGCGAGAGAGGATCGCCGGGATACAACGGCATGTCCAACACGCTTCCGCGCTGGACACCGTCAGGCGGCCGCATCGGCCCCTTCGTGTAAATATCGCCTTCGAAGTACCCGTCTTCATGCGGGTCGGAGTAAATCAGGCAGGCAATTGCGCCGTGCTCCGCCGCTACTTTGGGCTTGATCCCGCGCCAACTTTTTCCATACCGGGTGATGACAATCTTGCCTTTGACATCGATCCCTTCTTTCGCGAGCCATTCGTAATCGGCAGGCACGCCGAAATTCGCATACACCACATCCGCTGTAACATCGCCGCTCGCAGCGTAAGCGTTGTAAGTTGGCAGTTGATGCGCTTGACCACTGGTCGGGTCCTCCGCCACTGCCGGTTCCTTCAGTTTCGATACGTACCGCTTTGGCGAGAGAACCTCAACCTGGCGGACCGTCGGATAAGGCATGAGCGCTTCGAATTCTTCTATGTGCGCCTCGAGTCCCCACTCCTGTAACATGCCGAGAATGTGCTCGGCCACTGCTTTCGATCTCGGCGAGCCGGCATTATGCGGCTCTCCAGCGATGAATTCCATGTACTGCCGTAGGCGGTTCGATTCTGGGGTACTCTGCGCTTGCTGTTCCCATTTCTGCTCGCCCGCGATATCTTTCGAGAGAAACCCGCGTATACTTCCGCTCTGTGGATAAGCGGGCAGTGACAATACGCCACACAGGATTAGCGAGAGGACAGCCTTCATGGAAGGCCATTTTAGCTTGGCGGGGAGCGCGATTTCAGCGCTTTATTGTTCTAACGCGCTGTGGCTGAGACGCTCTGCTCGTCAATGTCTACAGGTTCCGGGCTGCTGTTGAAGCTGTAGCCAAACCCACGGACGGATCGGATGCGTAGCGGATTGGCGGGATCCGTTTCGATTTTTTGGCGAAGACGCAACATGTAAACATCCACGGTGCGGTCGGTCACGGCGCGATCATGACCCCAGACGGCGTCGAGTAACTGCTCGCGGCTAAAGACCACGCCGGGCCGGCTCATCAGGAATTCCAATAAACGAAACTCCGTGGCCGTGAGGGTTAGAAGCGCTCCGTCGAGCCGCGCTTCACAACTGCTGCGGTCCAGCTCCAAAGCGCCAGTTTTCAGGACTCTCGTAGCGCTGGTCTGCCCGCGGAATTGAATCTTGATTCGGGCGATGAGTTCTCTGATAAAGAACGGCTTGACGATGTAGTCGTTACCGCCAAGCTCCAGCCCGACAATTCGATCGGTTTCCGAGGCCCTCGCCGTGAGAAAGATCACGGGAAGATGGGCCAGCTCCGAGTGCCGGCGGATGGCTTTGCAAAGATCCAAACCGTCTGAATCCGGCAGCATGATATCCAAAAGGATCAAATCCGGCCGTTCACGCCGGCATAAGTCAATCGCACCCCGTCCAGTTTGAGAGCCTACAACGCTAAACCCTTCCTTTTCGAGGTTGTACTTTACTAGGGCGAACAGATCGGCATCGTCCTCGAGGAGGGCTATTTTTCTCATGCGAATAGAGGTCCTGGTGCTTCAAGGTTAGCTTAACCGGGCAATCGTTACAGCCAGGTTACGATGTCATGAATTCCGGTTGAATTAAGATTGCAGGCGCGCGAGCGGATCTGTTTACCTACTCACGCAAACCACCCCAAAATATGGGAGCATCGAAGCATGAGCACTACCACGGCCGATCTTCATCGCGCTCCCATTGAAGCTGTTGACCAGCGAAGCAGCGCCGTCGGCCTTCGTGCGGTCGCCAGTTTCGAAGCTCTCAAGGGCACTGTGGTGCTGGTGCTTGGCATCATTCTGCTTGCTGTGCACAAGCATGCCTGGGATCTGACAGAGAGCCTGCTGTTTCACCTGCACATCAACCTGGACCGGCGGCTGGGAAGCATGCTTATGAACGCCGCGACGAAACTATCGGATGCGCGGCTCTTGACCATAGCCGCTGCGATCGTGACTTATTGCACGGTGCGGTTTGTCGAGGCCTGGGGATTATGGAACCGGCGCGTCTGGGCCGAATGGTTCGCCTTGCTTTCAGGCGCTATGTACTTGCCATGGGAACTCCTCAAAATCGTGGAGCGGGCGGATTGGGAGCGTATAGGCGTCCTGGCCGTGAACGTCATTATTGTTCTGTATATGCTGGAGATCCGCATCCGGGAATGCGGGAGCCTGCTGAAGTGCGAGAACCCGGTAAAGAAACCCGTTTAGCCGTTTCAGTTCATGTTCATGCCGCACATGCCACCCTGGCACATGCCCGCGCCGCAGGCACCGCTTCCGCAACCCTCATAGGCACCTGAAGTTTGTTTCGATGCGGCGGATCGCGCGGCAAAAGTCGAATACTCGGTGGTTAGGTGATTCTCGCCACATGACGGGCATCGCACGGCGTCTGCTTCGTGGCTCCGACGCACGAGCTTCTCAAATTTCGTTCCACAATCGTCACAGGAGTATTCGAAGATCGGCATATCTTTAAATTATCAACAACGGCGTGGGCGGTACGGCCGAGACGAAGGAACATTTCATCACCAGAACAGTCATGTCGTCGTGCTGCGGTGCGTTTCCGACAAAAACATCGGCTGCGGCAAAGATCGCCTTAACAATATCTTCGGCGGTTCCGTCCGAGGTTTGCTGGGTCGCCAAAATCATAGCGTCCTCGCCCCATTCTTCGTCAGCGGAGTTCATGGCTTCGCTTATACCGTCCGTGTAAGCAAGCAAAAGGTCACCCGGATGCAACAGGAGAGAGCCTTGCTCATAGGATGCTTCCGGGAGGAGGCCGATCACGGGTCCGCCGCAATCGAGGCGAAGGCACTCATAGCTATCGTTCGCCGATTTACGGAGCAGCACGGGCGGGTTATGGCCTGCATTGACGTAATCGAATCTGTTCGCTGCCGGATTGAAGATTCCAAAAAAGAACGTGGCGTAACGATTGACAGCGGAAGCTTCATAAATCAGGCTGTTCAGGTTCGTCATGAGTTGCCTGAGCTCACCCGATCTCGTGCGAGTCATGGTGCGAAGGCAGGCACGCAGGCTGGCCATCAACAGCGCGGCCGAAATGCCTTTGCCTGAGACGTCCCCGATCGCCAGGCCAAGACGGCCGCCGAGATCGAAAGCGTCATAGTAATCGCCGCCGACGCCAAACACGGTGCGGCACGATCCAGCAAGATCAATACCCTGGATAACCGGTAGACGTTGCGGAAAGAGGCGTTCCTGGACCTCGCGCGCAATCTCCATCTCACGTGCGATGTGCGCGCGCTCTACCGCCGCGGCCGCCAGGGACTTCGCCGCTTCGCTGAGCTCGAGACCGAGGCCGGTCTGTACGCCGACCGATTCGAGCAGACGCAGGTCGGAAGGCGTGTAGGGCTCTTCCGAACGCTTCGGACCAAGCGCCATCGCGCCCAACAATTGCGTGCGGCCGGGCAAGGGAAGCAGCAATTCGGGCGATTGTGGATCAGGCGTGCGGCCGTCATTGTCGCTACCGAACACCGGCGTCGATGAGCGGCTCTGGTCGAGCATCCGTAACGGCGTGACAAGTTCCGGCCCGATGGCGTAAGCAGGCGCGAAACTGCCGTTATTGCGCAGCAGTACCGTGAGCTGTTCGATATGCAGGGCATCCGAGATCTGATGCGAAACCGTCTGGATCAGAGCTGCGGGGTCCGAAATCGTTTGCGCGGTCTTTGCAAGCTGGCTCAGCATTACTTCGGCATCGTACGCTTCCCGGAAGAACTTGCGGTCGATCCACTGCTGGATCAGGTCGGTAGGAGACCTTTTCTTCAGGAACAGAAACCCGGCCGTCAGGAGTACCGCCCCCCAGAAGGCGGTCCTCAGCAGGTTGTGATGATGAGTGAAAAGAGGAACCGCAACAAACCATATGAGCGCCGCGATTCCGGCAATCCGAGCCACCTTTACCGTTGTACTGGCCAGCAAGTACTTGCTGCCCATACGCAACAGAATGCGCACGTCCATGGCGCGCTGGACGATCACGACGTAGGCGAGTGTTAGAGGGAAGAAGAGCATCAGGACGATCGCCAGGAAGTCGAGCCATAGGATGTCGCCCGGATCAGCAACCCCCAACAAGGGCAGCAATCCGAAAATGACCAGAATGCTGCCCAGACCCACGATGGAGCCCGCGAGCAACACTTGAAGGCGTCGACGCGCTTCCGCGGACGAAGCGGTCCGCAGCTTATCGATCAGCAGAACCCAGTAGAGGGCGATGCAGAAAATGTCGAACCAAATGGAGGCGGGGTCCAGAAATCGCCCGATAGTATCGATCCGTGGAAGCAGAGAGTTGCGATACCAGAGGTTGTATTCGGAAATGAAAACTGCAATCAGACCTGCGCCGGTGAATCCGACCACAAGCCATTTCAGCCAGGGAAGTCGTTGATCGAGGCGTGATCGCCGAGGAAAAAGCGAACCAAACAGGAACAACGCGGCTGGTGTTAACAAATTGAAGGCGACGTGCCAGAAGAGTCGAAGGGCCAGCAAGTCCGGAACCCAGGTGCGAGTTGCTCCGGCGTTGAATATCTGTGCGTACGTCAGCAGGACGAGGACGAACCAGGCGTTAGGATCAAACGGACGGGCGAAGGCAACCCAAACGCCCAGAGCCACGCAAAAAAACGGGATTATGATCGCGAAGAATATGATAAGAATCGCTTGCGGCACGGCAATCCGAATTGGCGGGTCGTCAACTGCGTAACCTTCGGGATAGCCTTCGAGACGAATCGTTGCAAGCTGCCTGGTTCCGTTTTGTTTGCGGACGTTAACAGTGATGGTGTCGCCGGGGTGAGCGTACCAGCGAATCCGCTGCCAGACAGCCTGCCCGGTAAAGGGAGACTCGTTAATCGCGAGGACAGTATCGCCGTCAGCAAGCCCGGCACGCACGGCCGGAGCTGCCGGATGGGAGATTAGATTCCCGTCAAGTTGAAACGGCGCTTGTACCTGATTGCGGAGATTGAAAAGGCCGATGGTCGTTGAGACTGAATTACCGATCTGGTAGGTTCCCGCGATGCCGGCGTATACAAACAGCAGTGCGTAGAGCACTCGCGGTGTAGCAGTTTTAGTAGCTGAGGTTTCGTTCAATGATCGTCCGCTTCTCAGCAAACAGGTATCTAATATTAGATCGCAGAAAGCGAGTTCCAACCAGAGATGGCGGCCAAGGAATTACCATATAGGTATGCGACGCAGAACATTCCTGACCAGCAGTTTCTCGCTCGCTGCGGGCGCCGGAATAACGCTTGCAGGCAGCTTCCAGGCTTCGGCTTCCGGCTTCTCCAAGTCCCGCAAACTGGTGAAACTTGTCGAGTTTACGGATTCAGGTCAAAGAAAGGGAATCATAGAGGTGGAGAAAGTTCAGAAATCAGACGCCGAATGGCGCGAGCAGCTTACTCCTGAGCAGTTTGAAGTCGCGCGTCATGCCGGGACGGAGCGCGCGTTCACCGGCAAGTATTGGAACAACCATGAACACGGCATCTACCGTTGCGTTTGCTGCGGTAACGTTCTGTTTTCTTCGGACACCAAATTCGAATCCCACACTGGGTGGCCAAGCTTTTGGGAACCGATCGCCAAAGAAAATGTGGAGGACCGGGTGGACACTAGTTACGGCGCCATCCGTACAGAAGTACGATGCGCTAAGTGTGATGCTCATCTAGGCCACGTGTTCGACGATGGTCCGCGCCCGACCGGTCTTCGCTATTGCATGAACTCCGCGTCGCTCGATTTCATCAAGAGCTAGAAAGCCTCAGCGCTTCGCCCGATTCGGCGTTTGCACCCAAACAGAACCCTTGAACCATACCCTTACCGGTACCCTTCGATTTCACAAAGCGTTTCCGTCCCCATTCAGCGGCGATGGGCGGGATGTGATCGTTTATTTGCCGCCCGGCTACAACTCCGCGGAGGAGCGCCGTTACCCGGTGCTTTATTTGCACGACGGGCAAAACCTCTTCGATGCCGCGACCGCGTTTGCCGGAAACGAGTGGGGTCTCGATGAACTCGCCGAAGAACTCATTGAAACCGGGCAGATTGAGCCGCTAATTATCGTAGGAGTATACAATTCCGGTCTAAAGCGAATGGCCGAGTATACGCATATCCAGGATCGCCGCGGACGGGGAGGTCGTGCGAGAGTTTATGGAAAACTCATAGTCGAAAATTTGAAGCCCTTCATTGATACCGAATATCGAACCCTTCCGGATGCCGCAAACAGTGGGTTAGGTGGTTCGTCGCTGGGTGGCCTCGTCACTCTCTACATCGGTCTGCATTACCCTCAAGTCTTCGGAAAGCTGATCGTCATGTCACCCTCCGTATGGTGGGCAAATCGCGCAATTCTCAGAGAAGTTCGTAAACTCCATAACAAATCGCATCAGAAAATCTGGCTCGATATCGGTACCTGCGAAGGCCAGAATCCCGAGACCTGCGTCAAAAATGTGAAAGATTTGCGCGATGCCTTAGTAGTCAAAGGCTGGCACGATGGACACGATCTCAGGTTCGTCGAAGATCAGGGCGCCGGACATAACGAGAGGGCCTGGGGCTTCCGCATGCGGGACGCATTGACGTTTCTCTTCCCGGCGTCCGAACTTACATCGCGTGATGGGCGTCCGGTGTTCGACGGGGCCGGGTGAGCCAGCCGCTTAAGACCAGAATCAGGGCGATCGCAATCACCGCGAGCGGTTGGTGCCGGAATAGAATCACCTGTGGCAAGGAATGAACGGTCGTGTCCGTCCCGAGCAATTTCGCGATGACAGACTGAGAAGGGAAGGCCAGCAATAGAAGGCAGATTCCCAGTCCCGCCGCCATCTTCCGTTCGCCCGCTTTCCACAATTCGACCAGGAGCGGAATGAGCAGCAGGAATATTTGCGCATCATAGTACCGGTGGTACGCGGCCGTGGTCGTCAGAGCACAGAAGAAAGCAACATCCCTCCACTTGGAGCCATCTCGTGAGCCATTGCGGAAGCGCAGATACAGAACAAGCAGGGCCGCGGCGAAAACCCAGACTACGGCCTGGCGAAGATGATTGTTGTTGGTAAAGAGCGACGAA
>JAFASD010000246.1 GCA_019244945.1 Acidobacteriaceae bacterium
ATCTATGGGCGCTTCAATCACCGGGACCAGAATAGTGAAGATCTGCGCAGAGAAACAGCGATGGCGCACTTCCGGCACGGAGATTTGTACAGGCTTCGCGGTGACACCGATCACGCCATTGAGCAGTATCAGACCGCGATCCAACAGCTCGGCGGATTAGTGAGAGATTTCGGAAACGACGCACAGTATCGGAAAATACTAGGGGATGCATACAACTGGCTTGGCGAGACGGAAAGGCCCTTTCCATCGCGTCGCGCCGCTGCAGAAGCGGCTTATGACAATGCATTAAAGCTACAGGTCCAACTTCAGCGCGAGTTTCCTAAGAACTCAGATTACCGTCAGGCTCTGGCGCAAACTTACAATAATCGCGGCATTCTCAGGAGCGATCTCCGCGCGTACGATGATGCCGCCGCTGACTATCACAATGCGATTGCTCTGCTAGCGCCTATGACAGGAACCGGTACGGTCAACGGAGGATCGGCTGATCGGTTCCGGCAGGATCTGGCTCGCACCGACAATAACCTCGCTCTGCTCATTGTTAAAGCGAATCGGCGGGAAGATGCGAGCAGCCTATACGATCAAGCGATAAAGACAGGCGAGGCTTTGGCCAAACAAAATCCCGATAACCGTGAATACCGGCTGGAGCTTGTGTCTTACAACAACAACTCGGCAATATTGCTTGTAAATAAAAATCCGGCTCTCGCAAAACAGAGAAACGCCCGGGCAATTGAACTCATTTCGCAGCTCACCGAGCCAGCACCGTACCTGAACATGCAACTCGCGTTATCGCATAGCATCCGCGGGTGGATCCTCCAACAGGCTGATCCGCGCGGCGCACGAACGGAATACCAGACGGCGATCAGCACATTTAGAAATGTACCCTTAGAAAGCCAAAACCGGTATTTTCACGTCTGGCTGGGACAAGCGTTGGCTAATTTTGCAGAAGTAAGCGGAACGCCGGAACAGCCTGCCATTGAATTTCTTTTGCAAGCGATCAGTGAACAGAAGGCCGCTGGTTCAGACGTCGATTTGGCTTGGGATTACTATTATCTTGCGTTAGCTTACCGCGATACGAAGGCATTCGATCGTATGCGGCAGGCGGCTGATAGTTCTCGCCGGATTCTACCCAAACTGCCCGAGCCCGATCGTACTGAGTTAAGTGACTTATTAGATGAGCTTGAGGTACCGAGAAGATAATTAGCCTTCAAAATGCGTAACGATATTCCAGGCGCAGAATTTCTTCATACCAGTGAGCGTTCGTAAGTGCGTGCCCGAAACCCACATAGATAGAATTATGATTGTGAATCGAGAACCGCACTCCCAACTTTGCATTCACAATGTTCGTTCCAGATGCCGGCCCTGGGCCGGTGGCAAATCCACTTAAAACACTCCAACCTACAAACTCTAATACAGGAGTTACATGGTTATCAGAACCGGAGACGAAGTCGTAGCTCGCACCAAGGCCGTAAGTCAGAACATCACCTGCAAATCCGTTTGGCGAAGAAGTGGGCAGGCCTGCTGAACCGCCGACCGGGTGCCAATCGCCAAATTGCCCGGCAATGGTTACATGATCGGACAGCTTTTGATTGTATAAAAGCAAAGGTTCGACGCTGAAATGGTTCGTGCTCAAGCCCAACGAAGGATGCCCGGTAGGCATGAACGCGCCCATTTCGAAAGTGAGATACCGTTCGGGTGAGGCGAGCAAGGCGGCCTTGAAGCCTGCCTCGAAATCTCCCAGTCCGCTCGCATTCTTCAGTGTCCCGGAGGTGACTGACGTAAATTCAATTGATCGTTCCGGAACATCTGCAAAGAATGACAGCCGTGGGAGGGGGGCATACTCGACATTCAGGTGGACTTCCTGAAAATTCAGCTTCATCGCGATTCCTGCTCCGGGTCCGGGCGCATTGGGATCGTACTCTGGATCTGTTTTATTTAACGAGCGATAGCATCCGCATTTGGCGTAAAAGAACTCGGCGCGATCTGGATCTTGAAAACCAAACGCTGCATCAAAGCGCAATCGAATCTGGTTGCCTACGATGGCATTCTCGATGTATCCCGTGGCGCTTCCTTCCATCCGTGGGCGCGGCTTGGTGTGATCTTCGGCTCTTGCCTGAATTTGTCTTGGAACGGCTGCAAAAGCAGGCGGCCGCCAAACCGGAAAAAACTGCGAGATCGAAGGTTTGGCCAGGGAAGACTGTTGCAGGCTGCTATTACCCTCGGCATCAGATTCGATCGTGTTCCCCTGGTTGCTGTCTGAATCGGATTGCCCGAAACAAGTGAATGCAAGCAGGGCAAGCGGCGCAATTTTTGGTATCAGACGCATTCGAGTTGTGGGTAAGAATATCACGAAAGGATATTTACCGCTATTTTCTTTTGCAATTACACACCCAACCGGTTCACTTTCTTTTGAACAGTAGATTCAGCTGCTTAGTAAGCGAGCCGATTTTTGCGGGATTCGAACAGATCGCGCCGACGTCGTCCTGTTCGGCGC
>JAFASD010000433.1 GCA_019244945.1 Acidobacteriaceae bacterium
GCGAGACTCTTCGGAACTGGCATGAAAAGAAGCTATACGTGCGCGAGATGGGAAAGTTTTCAGGTGAGACCGGCGCATTGATCATCATTTTCGATGAAGATCGAAATGACCGTTATGGTTATTTGACGACTTGGCTGGGCGAGCACCAGAACGAATCCGACATGGCGTTTTATTCTACGCAGCCTTTTGAACACATCGTAGGACCGGGAATAGGGCGCGCCGAATACGGTGGGCTCCTGATGACGCTACCGCCCAGGCGGCTTTACGATGTGTGGAGCGATACGGATTACGATTCGGCCGAAACCAAAGCGGAGAAGCTGCTGCTGGCCGGTCTGGACTACTCGGTGGAGCGATACGTCATTTATATTGCGGCGAAACCACCCAGAAGCATTTTCCGGCAAATTGCGGCGCGGGTGAATCGCAAGATCGTCTACATTCCGCTGGGGCAGCTTTCGCCGGCAAGGGTGAAAAAGATCCGCGTGGTTCATGTGCTCGACGGGTATCAGCGGCGCGAAGAGGCTAAGCAATACATCTGGTGAGGTCTTTGTAGTTTCTATCAGGGTGTCCCTCTTACTCTGAGCCGCTGGAACGCACTAAGGCCCGGCCGGGTTGATAAGTGTTCAATATTCCTGCGGTATCAGCCGATCAAGTCATAGAAGGGTAAGCATCTCCGTTGTTCAATAGCAGACCTGCGCTTAAACGGGCGGTCCCAGGAAACGAGCAGCGCCGTGCTCGTTTTCTCCGTCTAAACGCAATCACTTGGCTGCGCAGGGGAGCGACCCAATTTGTAAGTGCTTACGTGCTTCTACAGATGGTGTCGGGTTCGGCAACTGCCAGCCTCGATCCGGACAGGCCGATTACGCAATATATTCACCAGGCGTGGCGGACAGCGCAAGGGCTGCCGCAGAATTCGGTTCTCTCGCTAACGCAAACGCCGGATGGTTACTTGTGGATGGGAACGGAAGAGGGGCTGGTGCGCTTCGACGGACTGCGTTTCACCACCTTCGATAAACACACTCCTGGTGTGCAAAACAATGTAATTCAGGCTGTGCTTGTGGATCATGAGCAGAACCTCTGGATCGGCACGGCCGGCGGTCTGTCGAAGTTTATGCATGGGAGGTTTACCGCTTACACGACACGCAACGGCCTGCCGAGCAATTCGATTCTTTCGCTTTACGAAGATCACCGAGGCGCTCTGTGGATAGGGACCGACGGCGGGGGGCTCGTGCGTTTTGAAAATGGAAGATTTCATATTTTCACGAAAGCCGATGGGCTTCCAGACAACGTAATCTTCTCGTTAAAGGGAGACGCTTACGGCAACATTTGGATCGGCACGCATGAAGGGCTAAGCAAGTTATCCGATGGCGTGTTTCACTCGTTTTCTTCGAAGGAAGGCATCGGCAGCAATCGCATCCATTCGCTGTACGTGGACCGGCACGGAACTGTTTGGGTGGGAACAAACGGGGAGGGCCTTTATCGACTGGAGCCCACAGGAATCACGCGATTCACCACAAAGGATGGCTTGACAAGCAATGCGATCCTTACGCTCTACGAAGATAGCCTCGGAAGTCTCTGGATTGGAACCGCGGGCGGGGGATTAGATCGCCTCGCAAATGGGAAATTTAGCTCTTACACGGAGAAAGACGGCTTATTGGCGCGCGACGTGTGGGCGATTCTCGAAGATCACGAGGGAAGTTTGTGGGTCGGAACAGCGGGCGCCGGCCTCAACTGTTTCAAGAAAGGATCGTTTACCACTCTGTCCACCGCGGACGGCCTGGTTAGTGACACCATTCTGCCGGTGTATGAAGACCGAGACGGAGCGTTGTGGATGGGTTCCGACAAAGGTCTCATGCGATGGAAAGATGGGCGGCTGACAACCTACACCACGAATCAAGGTCTTCCGGACGACCTGGTATTCTCTGTTACTCAGGATCACGACGGCAGCATGTGGATCGGAACGCGCCGCGGTTTGGTCCGGCTGCATGACGGGAAAATAGATACCCTCACCGCCAAAGAGGGTCTGCCCAATGACTTTGTTGTTTGCACTTATATAGATCGCAAAGGTGACCTGTGGGTTGGGACGCGGGGTGGCCTGACCCATTTTGACGGCCACCAATTCGTTACCTATACGACTCGGGACGGATTGTCGAACAACTATGTCCTCGCGATTTACGAAGACAAAGAAGGGGTGTTGTGGGTGGGAACGGGCGGCGGCGGCCTCAATGAATTCAAGAACGGCCGCTTTAGGGCGTACACGACCAAGAACGGGCTTTCGAGCGATTACATTTTTTCGATTTTGCCGGATGGCCCTGAAACGTTGTGGCTCAGTACGAATGGCGGAGGAATCGAGCGGTTTCGGCGGGGCAAATTCACGAGCTTCACCAGTGATAAGGGTCTTTACGATGATGCGGTGTTTCGGATTCTGGACGATGGCCTGGGGTTCCTGTGGATGAGCTCGAACAGAGGCGTCTTTTCGGTCAGCAAAAAGCAGTTGGACGCTTACGCGGACCGGCGAATCAATTCCATAACATCCACAGTTTACGGAACGGCGGACGGGATGAAAAGCCAGGAATGTGACGGCGCATTTCAGCCAGCCGGTTGGCGGACCAGAGATGGCCGCCTTTTGTTTCCGACCACTGGTGGTTTGGCAATGGTGAATCCATCCAACCTGGTGACTAGCGCGAAGCCTCCGGCGACTGTCCTGGAGCGGGTTCTTGTAGACAACCAAGACGTTCCGTTCGATAAGCCCGTGGTTGTGCCACCGGGTAAAGGACAGCTAGAATTCCAATTCACCGCGCCCAGCTTTATCGCGCCTGAGAAGCTCCAGTTCCGCTATATGCTGGAGGGCTTCGATAAGGATTGGACGCTGGCGGGTACCCGGCGAGTGGCTTACTACACAAATATTCCGCACGGGGAATATCGTTTTATAGTCCGCGCAGGCGCCAATGATGTGTGGAGCAACCGTGGACCAGGGGTTTCTCTCACACTCGAGCCGCATTATTATCAGACCAAGAGCTTTGCTTTTTTCGTTGTTTTGGCTGGCTTCACTCTCGTGGGCGCCGCCTACCAATTGCGGGTCAGTCAATTGCGAGCCCGCGAGCAGAAGCTGGTGCTGCTGGTAGGCGAACGGACTTCCGCTCTTCAGGAAAGCGAAAAGCAGCTACGCCGGTCACGCGATGAGTTGGAGGTTCGCGTTCAGGAACGTACGAGCGAGTTGGTAAATGCGAACCGAGCGCTCGAAAGTGAGATCGCGGTTCGGCGCCAAACCGAAGAGCAGCTCATCCTGGCCAAAGAAACAGCGGAGAGCGCGAGTCGGGCCAAGAGCGATTTCCTTGCCAATATGAGCCATGAAATCCGAACGCCCATCAATGGAATCCTGGGCATGACGGACATCACGCTTAGCACGCAATTAGATGCTGAACAACGGGAGTACCTGGAACTGGTCAAATTTTCTGCGGATTCACTTCTCGGAATCGTGAATGACATCTTGGATTTTTCGAAGATCGAAGCACGCAAACTGACGCTGGACAGAGCTCCGTTCCAGCTTCGAAAATCGCTGGATGAGCTGGTGCGGTCGCTGGGATTGCGCGCGCGGCAGAAGAATCTCTCGTTAACCGCAAAACTGAACGACATTCCCGATGAGGTGATAGGCGACCCGCTTCGTTTGCGACAGGTGCTGCTGAATCTGCTCGATAATGCCATCAAGTTTACGAGCAAGGGTGGAGTGTCGTTGAACGCGGCGGTAGACGAGTTTTCTAACGGAGAAGCGCTCGTGCACTTTGCCGTCACTGACAGCGGCATTGGGATTCCGGCGAATAAGCAGAAGTCGATTTTCGAGGCGTTTTCTCAAGCGGACACCTCGTCCACCCGGCGCTATGGTGGAACTGGGCTAGGTCTCACGATTTCCTATCAATTGGCCGCGATGATGGGCGGCCGCCTCTGGGTCGAAAGCCAGCCAGGCAGCGGAAGCACTTTCCATTTCACGGCGCGTCTCGAGGTTCCGTCGTATGATCGAGTTCCACCCGCCGAGACGGACATGCGAACGCCTGTTTCTGTCTAGGTGGTTCGTGCAGGTGCTTGCGGCAATTTCCGCAACTTGCGAGCAACTTGCCCGTCCAATGTAGCGTAAGTGGCGAGAAAATCGCCAAGCTGGTCAAAGTCCTTTCATTCGATATACTTTAGATAACCCCCGGAACCCTCCTTCATGAATAGCCGCTTCAAATGGACCATTATCGGTAGCTCAACATGTGTTGTTGTCCTGCTATTACTAGGCGCAAGAAGTAGCCGCGCCGTGGCGCCAGACGACGTCTATGGACACCTGAAGGTGTACGCGGAAGTGCTCGATCGGATCAAGCTCGAGTACGTGGAAGAACCAGACATGAAGAGTGTCACGCTTGGGGCGATCAACGGTTTGCTGGAATCCGTGGATCCCTTCGCGAGCTATCTAAACCCCGATCAGTACCGGCAATATGAAAAGAGCGAAGATAGCGCAAAAGCCGGAGTTGGCCTGATTCTGGCGAAGCGCTATGGCTACGTGGCCGTTGTGGACGCCCTTCCGGATTCGCCCGCTGAAAAGGCCAGTATCACGACCGGCGACCTGATTGAAAGCATCAACGGAATCGCGACACGGGACATGCCATTGGCCTACGCCGAGCAACTCCTGCGGGGCGACTCGAACACAACCGTAGAGATAACAGTTTTGAGGCTTAGAAATCCGGATCCTCAGAAGATCACGTTGACGCGCACCAACGTGCAATTTCCTCCCATCACCGCCAAGTTAATGGCGAATGATGTCGGCTATCTTCACGTGACAAGCCTGGGAGGGAACCGCATGGACCAAACCAAGGCCAAGCTGCAGGATTTGAAGCGGCAGGGAGCTAAGTACGTCGTGCTCGATCTTCGCCACTGCTCGACCGGTGAGCAACAGGAAGGCATCCCGCTCGCGAATCTGTTTATCGATAAAGGCGAGATCGCTCAACTGAAAGGGCAGAAGACGGAAAAAACAGAATACGATGCGAAGCCGGAAGACGATTTGTGGAAGGGGCCTCTGGTGATCATCACTGACCGCGCGACGGCTGGGGCAGCGGAGATAGCGGCGGCGGCGCTGCTGGATGACAAGCGAGCGCAGGTGGTGGGCGAGCGCAGTTATGGCGACGCCAGCCTGCGAAAAACCATTCAGATGGATGACGGCGGAGCGGTGATTCTGTCGGTCGCGAAATATTACTCGCCCTCGGGCAAGGCGATTCAAGACACCGGTGTGGTTCCCTCCGTTCAGCTCGCCGAAACCGATAATGCGCCCGAGCTGGATCAGGACGGAAATCCGATACCAGGTTCGGCTCAAAAGAACACAGAAGACAATCTACTGAAGCAGTCCATCGACCTGGTGACTGGAAAGACCACCATGGCGCAGTTGATGAATCAAGTGGACGGCCCGCTGATCACAGATCAGCAACATCCGATTATCGAAAAGAATCCGCAACCTGAGCGCTGACGCGGGGCAAGGCCAAAGTAATGCCGCTTTACGAATATCGTTGCGACAATTGCGGCGAGCGATTCGAAGTGATACAGAAGTTTTCTGATCCGCCGCTTGAAAGACACGATAAGTGCGGCGGAGTAGTCCATCGGCTGATTTCGGCTCCGGCGTTGCAGTTCAAGGGCAGCGGGTGGTACGTTACCGATTACGCCAGGGCGGGAAGTTCCGCCGAGAAGAGTGAGGGCTCCGCGCAGAAGACGGAGGCGGCCGGCGATAATGGCGCTTCCAAGAAGAAGGATGCGCCCGCGGCGGCAACGTCCGGCTCGGATTCGAGCAGCACGGCAGCTCCCTCGAGTGGATCTTCTAGCGAGAAGAAATCCAGCTCGCCGGAATCAAAGTAAGCAGCTATTCGCGGCTTGCTCTTCCGAGCGCGGCATTGAGTGATCCCTGCCGATAGCCCTCCAGATCGAGCGTCACGTAGAGAAAGCCGAGCTGTTTGAAAATGTTCGTCAGGGCGTGCGCGCTCTCGATCATTAGGGCCTTCTCCAGCTCATCTTTGGCGATCTCAACTCGAACTAATTCCCCGTGAAAACGAACGCGGAATTGCCGGAAGCCGAGCGCTCGAATCGCCTCTTCGCCTTATTCTATGGTCTTGATCGTGTCCACTGTAACCGGCGTACCATAAGGCACCCGGGAGCTGAGGCATGCGGCCGCCGGGCGGTCCCAAATCGATAACCCAGCGCGCCGGGATAATTCGCGAATCTCCGCTTTGGCCAGTCCGGCTTCTGCCAACGGTGCGCTGACCTGGTGAATCTTCGCTGCGCGTTGTCCGGGCCGGTAATCGCTCAAGTCATCTGTATTCACGCCGTAGATGACGTGAGCGTCGCCGTGTTCGGAAGCGTACTTTTCGAGGCGGAGGAACAGCTCATCTTTGCAGTAGAAGCAGCGATCCTTGTCGTTCTTGACGTAATCTGGATTTTCGAACTCGTGCGTCTCGATGTATTCATGGCGGAATCCGCACTCGCGTGCAAAGGCTTCCGCGTCGCGTTTGTGTGATGCGGGGATGGATGCGGAATCGGCGGTTATCGCGATGGCATCGTTTCCAAGAGCCTGATGGGCAGCCCAGGCGAGATAAGCAGAATCCGTTCCACCCGAATACGCCACAATCACTCGGCGCAAGGTGCGCAAATTTGCGAAAAGCGCTTCTTGCTTTGCGCTTAGCTCTGCGGCATTAAATGGGGGCGGTGTGGCCTGAAGCGCGAAGAGGGTGGCCATAGTTGAAGTATAGCTATGGAAACAAAATTACGCATTCACAAGACCGTTCGCGTCACTCCAGCGATGGAAGCGCGCATTTCAGATCACGTTTGGTCACTCGAAGAAAGTGCGCTTCTTCCGGAGTAGAATCAAGCAATACGCCAAGTATCCAAGGGAGTAAATCGTTGATCGAGCAGATCAAAACCGCCGTCCATCTCGCAGAGGGAAAAAACCAGAAAATGGCGATGTTTCACTTTCAAAATATTGAAAAACGCCGATCAGCTCGCGGGCATCGATCCCAAAGGTTTCTGCAAAGAAATCACTGTTCCCGAAACCTATGCGACTGAGTTTACAAAAATGATCGCCCTAGCTCGGCTAATGAAGGCAGAGGGAGCAAGACTTGTCTCAAAGTGAGACACTACCAAACGGATTCGACACTGTGTGGCTCGGTCCAAGAACTGGAGACGCACTTCATCCCTCAGAATTCGCGAAAGAGAGCCCGTAAACATAATGGTCGACCTGACTGGCGCCATCGTGCCGCAGTTTAGCCCGAGCGTCCTCGGGCAAGTCGCTCCAAATTCTTCGAATCACTTCTGAGATATGCGGTTTTCGGGCCGTTATCGACCGTTCGACGTTTTCAGGTTCAACGGACCCCGAAAAGGCGCATTCTCCGGCTAGTTGCAACAACCACTGCTCGAGTGTTAAGCCCCGCGATTGCGCGTATTCCTTGAGGGCCGCAGCTTGCTGATCTGGAATCTCGAGTTGTAGAGTCGCCATCGAGGAATGCCTTTCTATTTCAACCTAGCGGATATCGAGACGCGTGTCACGCGTCTAAGTAGCCTTACTGCAGTGGCAGCTCGCCGTTTTTGGCGACTTCTTCTTCCGATTCCGGAATGACTGAGGCCGCCGCTACTTGGTCGCCCTCTTCCATCCGCACCAGACGCACGCCTTGCGTAGACCGTCCCGCTTGCCGGATTTCGCTCGATTCGAGACGGATGATCTTCCCGTCCTTCGTGATGATCATCAGGTCTGTGTTTTCCTTTACGCAGAGCACCGCGACCACCTTGCCGACCTTAGGCGTCGTCTTCATGTTGATGACGCCTTTGCGGCCGCGAGCAGTTAGCCGATAACTCTCAAGCGAGGTTCGTTTGCCGAATCCGTTCTCCGAAATGGAGAGGATCAAGCCTTCCTTTTCGACCACCTCGAGCCCGATCAAATAATCGCCTTCTTCCAAGTCCATGGCCCGCACACCGCGCGCCTGACGGCCCATCGGGCGAACTTCAGCTTCGTTGAAGCGGATCGCCATTCCGCGATGCGAACCAAGGAAGATGAAATTGTTCCCATTGGTGATGGTCGCGCCCAGCAGCTCGTCCTCGTCATCGAGCGCCAGTGCGATGATCCCTCGGGAAAGCGGATTATCGAACTCCGTCAGCTCGCATTTCTTGATGACCCCCTGTCGAGTCACCATCACGATGAACTTGTTGGGAACGAATTCCTTCACTGACAGGAATGCCTTGACGCTCTCGTCCGGCTGCAGGCTTATCAATCCGGAAACGTGCTTCCCTCGGCCCGTAGTTGCGGCGTCGGGTATCTCATAGATCTTCAGCCAATACACGCGTCCTTTGTTCGTGAAGATCAGCAGATAGGCATGTGTTGACGCAATTACCAGATGCTCGACTACGTCTTCAGATCTCGTGCCCATCCCGATTCGGCCTTTGCCGCCGCGAGATTGCCGCCTGTATGTATCCACGGAAGTGCGTTTCAGATAGCCGCCGCGGGATACCGTCACGGCCACGTCTTCCATTTGCACCAGGTCTTCGAGCCGTATCTCGCCTGTGTCTTCGATAAGTTGGGTACGGCGCTCGTCGCCAAACTCTTTTTGAACTTCCTTGAGCTCTTTGATGACCAGAGCCTTGAGCACCTTCTCTGATCCCAAAATTTCCGTATATTCCGCGATGAGCCTCTGGATTTCCGCGAGCTCCTCAAGGATCCTCTGCTGCTCCATCCCGGTCAGCCGCTGCAACTGCAGCTCGATGATTGCTTGCGCTTGCCGCTCGGTAAATTCGAATCGGCCGACCAGTCCCTCACGCGCTTCTTTCGGCGTCTTGGCAGCCCGAATCAGCGCGATGACCGCGTCTAAATTATCGAGTGCTTTCTTGAAGCCAAGCAGCAGATGCTCGCGCTCGCGCGCTTTTCGCAGCAGATAATCGGTTCTGCGGCGCACCACGTCGAGCCGGTGATCGATGAAACGCTTGATGACGTTGATCAGCCCAAGCTCGCGTGGTTGTCCGTTGACAATCGAGAGCATAATCACGCCGAAGTTGACCTGCATCTGCGTCTGTTTATACAGATTGTTCAGGATGACTTCGGCCTGCTCGCCCCGTTTCAGCTCGAAGACTACCCGCATTCCGTCCCGATCGCTCTCATCGCGCGCGTCGGCGATGCCTTCCAACTTCTTTTCGCCAACAAGGGCTGCGACGTGCTCAATCAGCCGCGCCTTGTTTACCTGGTACGGTATCTCAGTGACGACAATTGCTTCGCGATCTTTGCCGATCTTTTCGGTCGCGGCCTTCGCGCGCAACTTGATGCTTCCCCGTCCGCTCGTGTAGTAATCGAGAATGCCTTGGCGGCCTAGAATGAAACCGCCGGTCGGGAAATCCGGCCCGGGCACCAGATCGAGAATTTTGGCAAACGAAGTATTCGGATCGTTGATCAGCGCGATTGCGGCATCCACAATCTCTCTCAGGTTGTGTGGCGGAATGTTGGTGGCCATTCCCACGGCAATACCGGAAGATCCGTTGATCAATAGATTCGGAACACGAGTGGGCAGGACTTCAGGCTCGACTTCGCTGTCGTCATAGTTCGCGCGGAAATCGACTGTCTCTTTGTCGATATCCTCGAGTAGCGCGCCCGCAATCCTCGCCAGGCGGGCTTCGGTGTACCGCATCGCCGCGGGCGGATCGCCATCCACCGATCCGAAATTCCCCTGACCGTCGATCAGTGGATAACGCATCGAGAACGGTTGCGCCATCCGCACCAGGGCGTCATATACGGGAACGTCGCCGTGCGGGTGGTACTTGCCGAGAACTTCGCCGACGATCTTGGCGCATTTGCGCGTAGGCCGGTTGTAATGCAGACCCATCTCATGCAGCCCATACAAAATGCGCCGGTGCACGGGTTTTAAGCCATCACGGACGTCAGGGAGAGCGCGCCCTACGATCACGCTCATGGCGTAATCGAGGTACGAGCGTTTCATCTCGTCTTCGATGTTGGTAGGAATCAGGTTCTTGTTATCGCCAGGCGGAAAAAGACCGCCGCCCGTCGATCCATCTTGATCGGCCAAAGGAAGCTCCTGCGAATGGGCCCGCTGCGTCGCAAGTCATTGGAAAAGCAACGACTTACTCCTGCATCCGGGATACCTCTATTCTACCATTCCAGGGCGTTCTTACCGGGAGTTTAGCAGGGTTCAAATTTCATAGACATAAAAGGTCCATTCTCATGTTCTAATTGATGCGTAGGACACGGCATTGTCCTTTTCCTCAATCCTCAACGCGCCGAAGGAGTCCTCTCACTGAACACCAAAGTTGCTGTTGCCGCCCAAGTGCGCGAACCCGCTGATCGTTGGACCACAACGGATGCAGCAGAACTTTACGATGTCGCAAGCTGGGGGAAGGGGTACTTCTCCGTAGGCGAAAACGGGAACCTGTTCGTTCACCCGACCAAAGAAGCCAAGAGGAGCATCGATCTGAAGCAGCTCGTCGATACCCTCGAATGGCGCGGAATTTCACTTCCCATTCTGATCCGCTTTGCCGATATTCTCAAACACCGCCTGGGTGAGATGCACCAAGCCTTTGATAGTTCCATGCGCGAGCACGGTTATCAGGGCGGTTATTGTTGCGTGTACCCCATCAAGGTAAATCAGCAGCGTCAGGTAGTCGAGGAAGTCTTCCATTTTGGACGCGCCTATCAGTTTGGCCTCGAAGCCGGCTCAAAACCCGAGCTACTTGCGGTCCTTGCTATCGCCGACAACGAGACGCCGATCATCTGCAACGGCTTCAAAGATGACGAGTACATCGAGATGGTCATGCTGGCGCGAAAAATCGGCCGCCGCATCACGCCTGTTGTCGAGAAATTCACAGAGTTGGAGCTGATTGCGAAACATGCCCAGCACGTGGGAGTGAAGCCAAATATCGGGCTTCGCGTCAAGCTCGCGAGCCGCGGCTCGGGCCGCTGGAAATCCTCGGGCGGCTATCGATCTAAATTTGGGCTTACGGTTAGTGAAGCTCTGAAGGCTGTCGAGTTCCTGAAGAGTCGAGGGATGGAGGACTCTTTGCAATTGCTCCATTTCCACCTCGGCAGCCAAATCACCAATATCCGGCAGATCAAGGCCGCTGTTATCGAGGCGGCGCGAATCTATGTCGATTTGAAAAAGCTAGGCACGGGTTTAAATTATCTGGATGTCGGTGGCGGCTTGGGCATCGATTACGACGGGTCGCAAACCGATTTTGAATCGAGCGTCAACTACACGCTCGAAGAGTACGCCCGCGACGTCGTTTATCACATCCAGAATATTTGCGATGAAGCCGAAGTGTCTCACCCGACAATCATCAGCGAAAGCGGAAGAGCGGTCGCCGCCTATCACAGCGTGCTCATCTTCAACGTGCTGGGAGTCAGCGGGTTCGGCGAGGAAGAGCTGCCGACCACACTAGCTGAGGATTCCGAGCAGCCGTTGATCGATCTATTCGAAACGCACCGCTCGATCAATAAAAAGAATCTTCTCGAAACCTATCACGACGCGCAACAGGCGCTCGATTCAGCGCTGAACCTCTTCAGTCTTGGTTACCTGACGCTCGAACAACGCAGTCTGGCGGAAAACTTCTATTGGGCGATTTGCCGGAAAATTTTGAAACTTGCGGGTGACCTCGACTTCTTCCCGGAAGAGCTCGAGGGCTTGGACGGCATGTTGTCCGATACTTACTTCTGCAACTTTTCCCTTTTTCAGAGCATGCCTGATAGTTGGGCGGTGAAGCAGTTGTTTCCGATCATGCCGATTCATCGCCTGAACGAGCCTCCCACTCGGCACGCGGTTCTTGGCGATGTCTCTTGCGATTCGGACGGCAAGATCGATCAGTTTATCGATCGCCGGGACGTCAAAAAAACTCTTCCTCTACATCCGTTCAATAACGGATCGTATATCCTCGGCGCATTTCTGTTGGGAGCTTACCAGGAGATTCTTGGCGATCTTCATAACTTGTTTGGCGACACGAACGCGGTACATGTGAGCCTGGATGAACATGGCGATGTAGTGCTTGAAACGGTGGTCCAAGGCGACACCGTACGCGAAGTTCTCGATTACGTGCAATACAATTCCCAGACATTGCTCGATCAGTTCCGGAAGGATGTCGAAACGGCGGTTCGCGAGCAACGAATCGGATACGAAGAATCAGGCAGGCTTTTGAAGTTCTACGAAGAGGGCCTGCAAGGCTACACGTACCTGGAGCAGTAGCTCGTGCGGGACGAGCCCGCGACTCTCAGCGAGGCGAAGATTCAACCTGGCGGTCTTCAGATCGTGCTTGTTTCGCCTCGAAACCCTTTGAATATCGGCGCCGCTGCGAGGGCCATGAGCAATTT
>JAFASD010000520.1 GCA_019244945.1 Acidobacteriaceae bacterium
TGCCCCCGATTGCTCAGCAAACGCTGCGTCAATTGCTGATTGATGGGGTTGTCCTCTGCAATCAGAACTCGAAGCAATCTGCTGGCTTGCTTCGCGCTGATTGCAGTTCTACTAGCGGCGTTTTGAAGACTCGCTGTAAAGCGTGACGGCGCACCGTTGGCGCGCTGCAGCGCATCTCGAAGTTCATGCTGCCGTATTGGCTTGGTCAGGTAGGCCGTAATTCCGAGCTCACGCAAGCGCGCGGCGTTTGCCAGATGTTCTCCGGACGTGATCATCAGTATGATCGCACCGAGAAAAGTTTGGTTCTGTTGAATCTTATCGACTAAGCTGAACCCATTCGCGTTCTCCGAATGGGCGTCCATCAAGACAACCGAAAAGGGATCGCCGCAATCCTGTCCTTGCCGTAGTGCCCGCGTGGCCTGTTCTTCGGTCTCAGCAGCGACCGTCCTTGCTCCCCATCTCGCCAAGAGCTTGGCCAGCATGCGGCGGTTTGCCGAATGGTCATCGATGACGAGAACGCGCAGGTCTTCGAGATTCGCCGTTTCGGTGGGCAACTGATGGCTGGCCACAATACCGAATTCGAGCGTAAAATGAAACTCGCTGCCTTGGCCCACTTTACTGTTTACCCAGATTTGCCCGCCCATTAACTGGACCAAACGATACGAGATCGCCAAGCCAAGCCCGGTGCCGCCGAATCTTCTGGTCGTCGACGTCTCAGCCTGCGAGAAGGCCTCAAAGATAGACTTCTGCTTTTCCGGAGGAATGCCAATGCCTGTGTCTCGAACCACGAAATGGAGCGAAGCGCCAGACGAATCACTCGCTTCAGGGCTGACCTGTAACACTACTTCGCCATGATCGGTGAATTTGATTGCATTTCCGATCAGATTCAAAACGATCTGCCGCAGCCTGGTTGCGTCGGCATGAACCATCTCAGGAACGCCGGGATCCACATCGCAAATCAACTCGAGGCCTTTCTGATCTGCGCGGAAGGCCATGATCTGTACTGTCTCCTCCAAGCTCTCACGTAGCCTGAAGGGGAGTGGGTCCAACGCCAACTTGCCCGCCTCGACTTTGGAAAAATCCAAGATGTCGTTGATCACCGTCAGCAGCGAGTCAGCGGATTGTTTGACGATGCCCAGATATTCGTGCTGTTCAGGACTCAATTCTGTCTGTAAGGCCAGCTCGGTCATACCGAGAATGCCATTCATCGGGGTGCGGATCTCGTGGCTCATGTTAGCGAGAAACTCGCTCTTTACCCGGCTGGCCGCCTGGGCCGCATCCCTCGCTTTCATCAATTCCATTTCGGCCCGCTCTCGTTCGGAAATTTCCCTACGCAGTTCCACCGTCCTTTCCGCGACGTGGCGTTCTAAAACTTTTGCTCTCTCATTCGACTGACGCACATGCCGGAGGTGTCCGGCCGCAGCCAGACCGGCTGCTCCGATTACGCACAGGAAGTAAAACCAAGGAGTCTGATAGAAGTGCGATTCAAGCAAGAGGCTCGTTGAGGTCTTTGCGGGACTCCATGCGCCGTCGCCATTACTTGCAATCACCTGAAAGCGATATGTCCCTGGAGGTATGTTCGTGTAATAGGCGGCGCGCCGAGTACCAGCTTCTATCCAGCCGCGGTCAAAACCCTCTAGCCGATATTTAAAGATCGTTTTCTGAGGCGTCTGAAAATTGGGAGCCGAATAGCGGAATTCGAATTCACCCCGTCCTGGTCCCAGTCGAACACTCCCTGCGCCCGCGCCAATTTCCCGGCTATCGAAGAACGCCTGTTCGATGACGACATGCGGTGGCGGCTCGCCGAGCCCCGCTCTCTTCGGATCCACAACCACCACTCCCTTCATGGTGGGAAACCAGAGCCGGCCGTCATGACTCTTCCAACCTGCGGGTTGGAATCCGCCGTTGCATTCACGAGTGTTCATACCGTCGGAAGTTCCGTACGCATTCGCCACAATGCGGCTAATTTTCTTTTCAGCAAGATCGTTCAATTGCCGGCGGCTTACCCGGAAAACGCCTTTATTGCTGCTCATCCACAAATTACCGGCGTCATCCTCCATAATTCGAAACACCGCGTCGTCCGGAAGCCCCTCTTTGGTTGTGTAGGAAGTGAAGCGGCCTTCTTTGAGGCGATACAAACCTCCGCCGTCAGTGCCGATCCAAATCACCCCCTCCGCGTCTTCATAAATTGCGTAGACAACGCCGCTCGATAGTCCCTGCTTCGAGCCGAAAACCTGGAATTTCCCATCTTTGAGCCGATCCAACCCTCCGCCGCTCGTTCCAATCCACAAACTTCCTTCGTGGTCTTCGTAAATGGCCTGAATAAAGTTGTTCGACAGGCCGTCTTTGGTGGTGAAAGTCCGAACAGCGCCGTTCTTCCATTCGCCGAGTCCCGACCGAGTTCCAATCCAGAGAGTGCCTTCGCGGTCAACGTAAGTTACAGAGACGATATCGCTCGGTAAGCCGTCCCTTGTCGTGAAAGTCGTGAATTTTCCGTTTCTGAGGCGGTTGAGACCTTTGCGCCCGCCGATCCAAAGATCGCCGTGGCGATCTTCAAAAACCGTAAACACGAGGTTATCGGCCAGACCGTCCTTGGTTGTAAACACCCGAAACTTTCCATCGCGGAAGCGGTTTAGGCCTCCGTTATTCGTCCCGATCCAGAGAGTGTGCTCATGATCTTCGTAAACCGGTAACGTAACTGGATTCGAAAGTCCTTGTCGGGTTCCGTAGGATGTGAACAATTTTCCGTTGGAAAGCCGGGTGAGCCCCCCGCCGCCGGTCCCGATCCAAAGATCGCCCGTTGCGTCTTCAAAGATGGATTGGACATCATTAGTGGGCAGTCCTTCCTTAGTGGAATAACAGTCAAACTTGATTGCAGTCATCCCATTCAGGCCGGTCATGCGGCAAAGTCCGCCTCCGAAGGTGCCGATCCACAGAGTGCCTCTGCTGTCTTCGCGGATCGAAGCAATTCCGTTGCTTGGAAGGCCGTCTTTCGTGTTATAGGTCCGGAATTTCCCTGACCGGAAACTGCTCAGACCGCCGCCATTTGTGCCCACCCATAAGGTGCCTTCGGAACTCCAATACAGGCATCGCACATACGAATTTCCGAGGCCATCCTTGGTACCGTACGTAACGAATTTTCCGTTCTTGAAACGGCTCAAGCCGTTGTGTGTGCCGATCCAAATGCTTCCTTCGGAATCCTGCGCCAGCGCAAATGTCTCGTTATTTGGAAGCGCATTGCTGGTCGTGTAGCTGGTGAAACGCCCCTTATGCAGCCGGTCGACACCTCCCGCTTCAGTTCCAATCCAGAGATCGCCGGTTCGATCTTGCAGAAGCGACAACACGGTATCGTTTGACAATCCTTCTTTGGTGGTGAAGGTCGCGAACTTCCCGTGGCTAAGGCGCGTGAGGCCGCCTCCATACGTGCCGAACCAAAGATCGCCCGCGCGGCCGGCGAGGACGGCATCCACTTTATTGCTCTTCAGTGCCGGCGTATTGCTTTTGTCGAAAACAGCGAATCGCAGGCCATCGAAGCGAACGGCTCCAAGTTCCGTACCAAACCATAGATAGCCGTCCTGAGTCTGCGTGATCGCCGGGACAGTCTCTTGGGGCAAACCTTCAGCCATACCCCAAACATCCTGATGAAATTCGGTGATGGATTTTGAAGGATCCAACCCAGGCTTTGAATAGGGCGCAGAGAGCGCTAACGCTGCACTGTATAACAGAGTGAAGCACCTCATTGTGTTTTTCATCGGTGGCTATTCATTTCCGGATCGCAAGTTGGCAACTAGCTCGGCGCATTTCGTGTAAATTAAATCTAATTTTATGCCTGAGAACTAGTTTATAATTTAAAGGACCACAGAAACAGGTCAACTACTTAAAATAACGGCCTATTAAAGAAGTAGTTGAGCGCAATGCCTCATTTCTGAATAGAATTTGCAGACTTTAGAGAAGCTCAGTTCTCTTATGAAAGACCTGTGTCTCATACTCACGATTCTGATTTCGTTGTCAAACAGTATGCGTGCCCAGCATCCGAAGATCTCGCCCGATCTCGCGAATCTGGATCTGAATTCGAAAATAGATGTCATCGTTCAATACAGGGACCGGCCCACACCGGCGCTCCACGAGCGCGTAGTCAACAGGGGAGGCGTCCTGAAAAAGGAGTTGCACTCGATTCGCGGCGCCCTTTATTCGATTCCGCCAGGGGAGCTGGCTGGCTTGGCATTGGATCCGGATATCGCCTATATTTCAGCCGATCGTAAAATCCACACGATGCTCGATAACACAGCCGCTGCCGTTAACGCGCCCGCAGCGTGGAAGTCGGGCTGGAGCGGATCTGGAATCGGTATTGCCCTGATCGATAGCGGTATCTCTTCTCATGCTGATTTGACCACCGGAGGCAATCGGGTCATTTTTAGCCAGAGCTTGGTGGGAGGCGGGAACTATGACTACTACGGCCACGGCGAGCATGTTGCCGGCATCCTTGCCGGGAACGCTACTGAATCTACCTGCAGCGATTGCACTCGCACCTTTAAGGGCATTGCACCGAAAGCGGATCTGATAAACCTTCGAATCCTCGATCAGAATGGCGAGGGAACAGACAGCGCGGTTATCGCCGCCATTGATCTGGCCATAGACCTGAAGGCCTTTTTCAATATCCGAGTAATGAACCTCTCTTTGGGTCGCCCGGTTTATGAAAGCTACAAACTCGACCCACTCTGCCAAGCCGTGGAAGCTGCCTGGAAGGCGGGAATCGTGGTAGTAGTTGCGGCCGGAAATGACGGGCGAGACAATTCATTCGGCAACAATGGCTACGGGACGATTACGGCGCCCGGAAACGATCCATACGTAATCACCGTGGGAGCGATGAAGTCTATGGGTACGCCGCAGCGAACGGATGATTTGATTGCGAGCTATAGCTCCAAGGGTCCGACTCAAATCGATCACATTGTGAAGCCCGATCTGGTCGCTCCCGGAAACCTCGTGGTATCGCTGCTCTCTTCAACCGGCACTTTGCCGACCATCTTTCCGCAAAACAAAGTGCCTTTGGATTATTTCGAATCCACGCATCAAACAACTCCGTCGAAGTACTATTTTGTGCTCAGCGGCACGAGTATGGCCGCGCCGGTAGTCAGCGGGGCTGCCGCTCTTCTACTTCAAGCCAACCCGGCGCTTACCCCCGATCAGATTAAGGCCAGGTTCATGCGCACGGCATATAAGAAGTTCCCGGAGACCAGCACGGCTACCGATCCAGTCACACATCAGAGCTACACGAGCGAGTACGACGTATTCACGATCGGAGCTGGCTATCTTGACATTGAGGCCGCTCTGGCCGACAAGACGCCGTTTACCGGCAGCGCTCTCTCTCCGGTTGCGACGCCGCCTCCCTCCGCCCGCCTGACTTGCAGCTCTGTTTCGGTATGCTCCAATCCGATCCTCTGGGGTCCGCGGCTTGTATGGGGAAACCAGACAATCTGGGGCAATCAGTCGATCTGGGGAAATCAATCCATTTGGGGCAACCAGTCCATTTGGGGAGACCAGTCGATCTGGGGCAACACGATCATCGATTCAGTTGGATTGACAAGCATCTCAATAAACGGGGAGAAATGACTTCCGTTCAGCATTAGAAGCATTGGCCGTGCTTGTGGCGCGCGATATTCGGTCCCCCGATTATCTTGGTGTTATCCTTGCAGCTTAAATCGTCGAATACAAAGTTGTCGACAACCCGGGTGAGTGCCGTGTTGTCAAAATCCAATAAGCTGCCGAAGACGAGGTTATCCAATATGGACGTCTCGGCCGTATTATCGGAAATTTTAAGCTCTCCTCCAATAAGGTTTCCCAAGCACGAGCTCGGCGTTGAGGAGCCTATCTCGACAGCAACTCCGTTGTTGTGAAATCGAAGATCCCCCTCCACGTTTGAACCGCAGATCCGGTTGTGCGAGGAACCCTTCGGGATATTTTCAACAGTGAAATCTGCGGTAATGGTCGTCCAAGGGTGAACATGAAAACTGCCTCCGCCATCAATTTTGACTTCGCCGTTGACAGTTGCGCGGCTCAAGATTAGCTTCCCGCCAGTTACCCTAACGTTTCCATTGACCCCGCCACTCACAAATCCGCACGTCTGCCCTGGTGAAACGGTGATATCGCCATTGAAAATTCCGTTGTAGAATGTGACACACTTGGTGCCGGAAACCGGTGCCAAGGCTCGCTCATACGCGCCTATATCGCAGCGTGATCCTTGCGGGCGAGGAACCCCGCGCTGATCAGTAGCTGGACAATACGCCTCAATTGACGCATCAATCGCCGGACTGCCTGCCTCGAGCGCCATCGTATGCGTAGGTCCGCCGTTAAACTGCAAAGGTCCAAGCCTAGGATCTTCATCATGTGCTCCAGGACAGGATTCGTCTGAGCTCAGGTTTCCGCCGCCGTGAATGACGACACCGGAGCAGTTTCCCCCCGCGCTCTTCGCAACGATGCTGTTCAAAAGCGTCAGCTCGCCGGAGTCATTGTCGACACCGCCTCCGTCCAAGGCGTCGTTTTTCGAGAATGTGCTGTTGACGACTTTGGTCGTATCGTCATTCAGTATGCCGCCGCCGATATTAGTAGCGGTATTGCGATAGAAAGTGCAGTTAATCACATCGAGATTGCCCGCGCTGTTGTCGATGGCTGCGCCCGAGTTGCCGCTGTTGTGCGAGAACGTGCTATCTGTAATCGTCGCGATCCCGTCATTGAGGATCGCCCCGCCGCCCGAATCCGGCGCGTTGTTGCGGGAAAGAGTGCTCGTTGTGACAGTCAACGTGCCAAGATTGAAGATCGC
>JAFASD010000012.1 GCA_019244945.1 Acidobacteriaceae bacterium
TCATTTAGAGTGACCAGAACGGGTTGAGTTGCCCCTGCGCTCTTAATCGTGATTTGCTTGCCGTCCGGAGAAATGGAAGCAACCATTCCTCCGAAGGTTCGAAAAGCGCCGGAATATACCTTCTGCGCCGTGATGGTAGTTCCATCCGCGCTCTTTTCACCGATCACGCGCACCTGATCCCCGGATTGTATGTCCGTCAATTTTGAAGGGACAGGGGCCTTCGGATTGTCCGGCGAGTATCGGGTAAACTCAGCCGTGTCCGGCACGTCAACGATTACCGCTTTCGTTCCTTCCGCTGTTCTTACGCTGATGTTTATCTTGGCGGCTGACGCATCCACCGAATTCACCAAACCCCGCGTACTCCGCTGCCAAGCCGCCGCTTCGGCCTGGTGAGCTTGCTGGAGATCCCGGGCCGACATCAGAATGAGGCTTCGCGCCGCGATCGCGTTCGGATCGTCTTCACCCTTAAAGCCACGCACGTCCACTCGATCACCGGACTCCAGATCGTCGGCTGTGATGCGCGTAGCGCTTTTCAAATCCTTTGCGCCGGGCTGCACTTTCAGAAGAGTTTTTGTGTTCTGAAGGAGGATGCTGTGCTCCGCCCCAGTCTTATCCTCTTTGACAGTAATCTTGTGAGCGGCGAGGTCGATTGCGGTAACTGTTCCGAGTACGTGCTCGGTTGGCTTGGCCGGACTGGGAGTGCTTTCTTGCCCGAGCGATCCAGAAACCAGCAGCATTCCACCGGCAAGGCACGTTGCCAAAAGCTTGAGCATGTTCAATGTGTTTGTTTGAGCAGGTTTGCCCGCCATTCGTTACTTCATAGGGGCGAAATGCAAGCACCGTAAGTTACACGCCGTTGCGGGGCGAATTTATGGCGCCATTATTTTGGAAAGCGGACTAGTAAATGTGGGGGCGTCAAACCGGGCGAGATGCTAGCAATAGGAGCGCTCTCGCCCGAGCAAAGGTGGTATAAAATTAAGCGGCATTAACAAGAATGTCTTCAAACATCTCATTGCCTTCGTCCTGATTGCGATCAGCCTGTTCTTGACACTGGATACAGTACGGGGCCCAAGGCACAGCGGCCAGACGCTTCGGACTGATCTCTTCCTCACAATGCAGGCAGGTTCCGAAAGAACCTTCCTCGATGCGACGGAGGGCTGACCGGACATTACGAAGCAAATTCGATTCGCGATCCAGGTTACGGATCGCCAGCTCACGTTCTGCCGCATGCTGCACTTCGTCTAAGGCATCTGCGCTCTTTTCGATGGTGATAGCGTCGCGGTTACGAACGATTCGCTCCAGCTCTTCCTGCTTGTTCTCCAGGATTTTCTTAAATTTGTTTAGTTCGGTCTTTGTCATTTTTTATTCTTTCTCCTTCTTTTACGACTGACGGTGCCCACTGAAAAAATAAATCGAAGCACCAAGTCTCACGTTTAGACGCAGGCTCCCTCAAAAAGGTTCAACAACGGTACCACTACTTTTGTGTTGACTGCCAGGTGCTGGGAACGAGTACTAGCTCGGGTAACAGCCAAGCCGCCTGCTCCGACAAGCCACTGCTTTTCGGATCTATGCATCATAACACAACGCGGTAGCAATTCAAGCGCCATTTGCAAACTCCTCGTATTGGGCGATGGATCCATGCCTTGCGCATTAAAATTTCCTCTTCCAGCCCCTGCTTCATCTCACGCTTATCGGCACGAAGAGCGCGAACATCTCATCTTCCCGGTAAGATTTCGCAAAACCGAATCTCAGAGAATGCGAAGCGTGCAATACACGTTCGCGTCTCGCACAGCCCTCCTGATGAGTTTAGGTTGGATATGAGGAAGATTCTCTCATGCGTATGGAAAGAAAGTAAGGCCAATTGTAAAGAGTGATGGGGTGAGGTGAAACGAGTAGTTCTCGTACTTCCACTAAAGTACTAATGGGATGCCCGAGGATGGAAAGCGATTAGAGCGGCTGCGCGGTTCCGCTAGATGACGATCTTTCCTTTGAGAAAGAGCGCGGTTTGACCGGCGATCTCGACGCGATCGCCTGCGAGTTTACAAAACAACTCGCCGCCGCGGCGGGAGATCTGTTTGGCGTGAAGATTTGTTTTTCCGAGCTCACCGGCCCAATACGGGATTAAAGTGCAGTGCGCCGAGCCGGTGACGGGGTCCTCTGGAATGCCTTGCGATGGCGCAAAGAACCGAGAGACAAAGTCGCAGTCTGTGCCTGGCGCGGTGGCTATGAAAGCGAAGCCGCCGATACTCTTCAGCGCCTCCATATCCGGCGAAAGGGCGCGTACGTCCGCCGCGGAGTTGTATCGCGCCAAGAAATCGCGCGAAGCGAGAATCTCTACCGGGTTCCCTCCGAGCGCGGCCGCGATGCGAGGATCGGGATCGATCCTTGCGGGCGGCCAGGACGGGAAGTTCATGGACAACAGATCCCCGTCGCGTTTCACGACCAATTCGCCCGATTTTGTCGCAAATCGCAACACTTCGCCTGGAGCTTTCAGTTCTTCGAAAAGAACATGCGCTGAGGCAAGCGTGGCGTGGCCGCAGAGATCCACCTCGCATACCGGCGTGAACCATCTCAAGTGAAACGCGTTCCCGTTCGGGACGAAGTAAGCGGTTTCCGCCAGATTATTTTCGGCGGCGATGGCCTGCAAAGTCGCATCGGGCAGCCATTCTTCAAGGGGGCAAACGGCAGCCGGATTACCGGAGAAGACGCTACTGGAGAAAGCGTCCACCTGGAAGATGGGGATTTCCATCTTGTACGGATGAACGGAAGGGCTTAGTTGATGCGAACGCGGTGTTTTTCTTTCAGGACCAATTCATCGAAAATAGCGAGGACCTGCTTGCGATAGCTGTACATCCGTCGGAGGGAATCGCGGAAATTTTCTTCGTATCTGCGCGGTTGCAGCCATTTGTTCAGCAGCGGGCGCGGGACATCGATGTCCCGTCTGAGGTCGTCGGCCGAGTGACCCCGCAGAAAGAGGCCGTAGAAAATCGCCGCTTCCCGCTGAGGGGCAAGCGGATCAGGATCTTCGCGGCCAAGCATATCTGCAACCCACTAAGTCCGTATCGTACTACTGAAGTCGAGACTTGAAAAGCTCCTTAAGTGATCAGTCTAACAACGCTGTCAAGTCTTGGGCGCGGCTGGTCGCTTTTGCTTGTTTTCGCGTTTAGGATGGGTGGACAAGTACAAAATTGCGGCCGCCGCGGTGTACTGAACTGAATCGCTTTCATCGGAAAGCAGTGGGACTAAAGCTGGAACTAACGACGGGTCGCCTCGTTTCGCGATAGCGCTCACGACCGCTACTCGTACACGCCACTTCTTGTCGGAGCACGATTTGACAAGCGCTTGGCCGCTCTTGGGGTCCGGATCGGTTGCCAATTTTTCGGCAGCAGCGGCCTTGACGGCTGAAGTGTCGTCCTGGGTAACGGTCTTCCATGCCTCGTAACCCATACCCCCGAACGGGACGAACCCAATTCCGGCCTCAAAGGCCAGCTTCTCGACAGCTTTGCGATCACGCAACGTATTCAACTGAGTCTGTAGTAGGCTGGCGCTGCTCTTTCGCTCACCCGTTAACAAGGCGTAATAGACCTCGTAAGCGGCCGGATCCTTCAAAAGATAGAGCGAGTTGGCTGCGGCTACCACCACTTTGATGTCTTTGTCTTGCAAAACCAACTCCAGCTTGGGGCGTGAGGATGTCGCTCCGATCTGGCCTAAAGCAGTTGCGCCTTCCAACTTAACTTCTTCGCTTGGGTCGGTGAGGGCTTTTTCGGCCATCTCTTGGGCTTTCTGATTCTTAGGCAGCAGTCCTAATGCATGAACCGCTTTGGCCCGCCGGTCTGAACTTTTGCTCTCCACGCCCGCTTGGAGAACCGACCACGCTGAATCTACCGGCGATTCTTCGGGCTGCTGCACAACCGAAGCGCTGAGCAAAAGCAGAATGCAGATCATAAAGTTGGTCCTATTCTCGCAGGATTGCGGCCCATTCGGGCGGAGCGCGGGGGACCAGTACTAATCCGCCTGTGGTTACCAGCGGAGACGGAAGTCGCGTCTGGCGAATGCTTCCACGTGTTGGGCGGCAGGCGGGGAACCGGGGCCCGGGAAGTTCAACAACGGCGCTAAGCGCTGCAGGCTTTCTTGGTAGAAAGTGTTGAACGAGTAGCCGCGAGACTGCAGGGCGCGACGATGCCTCGCCCAAACCAGGAAAGCAGCAAGCTTGAGCGGCACAAGAACATCATGCCACGCTTACTTTGTGATGTAAAGTAGAATCGTTAACCGATGATTCGGATCTCACCTATTCCGCCTTGCACCTTGAGGCGAAGGTTGACCTTCGAATTGTCGTAGAGCGTATTTTCCCAGTGGTCGCCTCGTTTTTCGAGACCTGTCACGTTAACGCTGCCGATGCCGCCGTGAGCCTCGGCATAGACTCCCACCCCTTCGGGTAAATTGATCGTGGCCTGGCCGACGCCTCCGGAAATGTTGACGTCGTAATCTCGCGACGGCTTGCCTCGCAAATCAAGACGCACTTCGCCGGCGCCCATCTGGACATTCAAATCCCGCAACTTGAGATCGCCTAGGTTGAGTTGCGCCTGACCGGCTCCGCAATGCAGGGCGAGATCGAGGAGCACGCTATTGTTCAGCTTCAGATCCCAACGGTAGTGTGCATTTCCGCCAAAACCTCTGTGGGAGGGCTGTTGGATGGTGACGGTGACGTGGGAGTCTGAAGTGGAGTTACGAACCGTTGGCTTCCACTCCGGGACATTGTATTCGAACGTGCCTTCCAAGAGTTTCTGAGCGCCACTGTTTAGAGTCATCTCGCCGGCACCCATGTCGAGCTCGACGTTCGCGCGCTCAGCGTTCCCGAGGTCAATGGAGACTGGGTCATCGCGCAGCGGACCGGTCTGTGGATGATCAAACTCACACCCGGCGAGCATAATCGCGGAAAGTCCCAAGCAGGCGTATATAGAATGACGTGTTTTTGGCATCGCCACAGAGTATACGCGACTTGGGCTTGGTTTGTTCAGGTCACACACTGAACAGGGGCCGCTAGCGCGGCCCCTGAATAGCAGTGGGAGGGCTTTAGTTCATGA